>CAVEYA010000065.1:0-5673 GCA_963619935.1 bacterium
TTATATAAAAAGGATTTACTTTTCATATTTTTCCGACACTAAAATCATTTCATGTAGTAAAATATTTCTACAATTTAATTTTTATTTTTAAAAGTTTTTATTTTTCTTCTGTATTATCGAACTTTAAACCAACAACATCATCCACTGGAATAGAGAAGGCAATTCCTTGTCCATTTGTGCTTAACCCAGCGGCTTTATTAATCGCGCTTAAAACATCATCGCAAATGTCATTATTAACTAAAATAAGGACCATTTCTTTATCAGAGCCGATGACTACTCCGTATTTTTGTTCCATTTCTTTTGTGCCTGTACCACGTGCGCGAACAATCGTCCCACCACGAGCACCAACTTCACGCGCCGCATCCATCACCACATCAGTGAATCCACTATTGACTAAGGCAATAATTAATTTAAATTCTTTCATAATAACCTCCATCACACGGTGTGTGTTAAGAAATGATATAGACGGACTCCAATTAATGAATCCATCTTAATTGAAAATCCAATACCTTTATTTTTCTTGCTTGATAAGAAAAACGCTTCTAATTCTTTTTTTAAATCAGGAATTAAATCTTCTCTTACTAACGAAAAAATAATTTCTTTTTTATTATCTTCAATACCTAAAATATCACGAATTTGTTTATTCGCTGTTCCTTGTCCTTTTTGTAGGAACTGCGCAGATACCTTTAAACTTTGGCAAAGCTTAATAATACTTTGTCCAACACCTTCATCCACGATTGTGACATAGACATATGGTTTTACTAAATCTTCACGAGATTCAATTGGTTGAGGTGTTTCAATTTTCTTTTTCTTTAATAACGCCATAGAACCTCCTAAAAGTGAATAATTTCTGCGTCATTCGCATCAATAGTTTGACGACGCATAAACGCTAACTTCTTCATCTCATCAATACGTGTTAAGACACCTAAAATTTGAATGGCAATAACTGGAGTTAATGCAATTAAAGCAACAACACCAAAGCCATGTTCATAAATTAAATTTGCGGCTTCTGCTTCACCATTACGACTAATCACAATACCAATAATCATTGGTAACACAAATGATGTCGCCATTGGACCAGAAGCGGTTCCACCAGAGTCAAAGGCCATCGCAGTATAGATATCAGGACAAACAAACATTAAACATAAAGAAATAACGTATCCAGGAATCATGTAATACATAATTGAGAACTTATAAATTGCACGGATACCCGCTAAACCAATCGCAGCCCCGACCCCTAAAGATAATGTTAATAAGACAGTGGTCTTTTTAATACGACCAGAAGAAATAGACACCATTTGACCAGTTAAAACATGGACAGCTGGTTCACAAAGAATAATCACTAAACCAATAATGAAACAAATAAGAATAATCATTCCATCTTGTAAATTACCTAAATGACGTCCGACATAATTACCCATTGGAGACATAACTGCGGTTGTAGCAGATAAGAATAAACTTAATCCCACAAATGTGAAAGCAAAGCCAATTAATAATTTAGCAATCTTTGCTTTTGGTAATTTTAAGAAAATGAAATTATAAATAAAGAAGATAACGAGGATTGGTGTTAACGCAATCGCCACTTCCACCATTGAACCTAAAGAACCACCTAATGGTGTTAAAGCATATAAAAATTGGGTAAAGATATTAATTGTAGTTAAGTCCACCACTGGATCAATCGTGTAAGGTGGAACATTAGAATTAATTAAAATCACAATCGCCATTGTTAAGATAGGCCCAATAGAGGCCATGCCAACTAAACCGAAACTATCTTGTGTAGCGTTTTTACCACCACGAACTGTCGCTACCCCTGCGCCTAACGCTAAGATAAATGGAACAGTAGCGGAACCAGTAGTGACACCACCACTATCAAAGATGAATGGTAATAACTTAGATCTATCTTTATCCATGCAAATCAAGCATAAAATCATGAAAGTAATCATGTAGAAAAGTAAATACCAAACCTTTAATGATTTATGATAGAAAATACGTAAGATACCAATTACTACAAAGATACCAACACCGACAGCGATGCTACCAATTAAAATAACAGTGTTCATTGTCGCATTATTTGGAATAATAGTGACTTGTTTAGAAACAATTAAAATACTTGGTTCAGCGCATGTGATTAAAGCGCCTAATGTAAAGGCAAATAAGATAACAATAAATAATTCTTTTTGATGAGATAAAGAATTACCCATATATTCGCCAACTTTGGTTAAGCCAGTTGCTGCACCAATTTGGAAAAGGGCTAAGCCAACGATTAAGACCACTAAACCAATTAATAAAAGGATAATACCTCGAGTCGGGAGTTTATAAACTCCAGTCCAAGATAAAATGAAAATAATCAATATCATCGGAACGATTGATAATGAGCTAGAAATCAAAGCTGAGAGATATCTATTTTTCATTTATTTTCCTTTCTATTTATTTCTTGGAAATATAGTATCAAATTCTTTTGGCATTGGAGCACTATATTTTACTTTTTTTTCATTAAGTGGATTAGTGAATTCTAAACAATAAGCATGAAGGCCTAATCGATTGATTGGATTAGATGGTTCGCCATACTTATCATCGCCAATAATATAATGACCAGATTCACCTAAATGAACACGGATTTGATTCTTACGACCAGTATCAATATTGATATCCAATAATGAATAATTTTCATTTTCTTTAATCACACGATAATGGGTTACTGCATATTGCCCATCACCCTTCTTTTTTGAAGAATACATCATATTCTGTGAGTTCTTTTTTAAATAAGAAGTAATTGTGCCTTCTTTTTTTGGCATATGCCCTTCTACAATCGCGTAATAACCACGTTTAGTGACTAAATGATTCCAGTTTTCTTTATCAGTTAAGGCATGTGCCATTTTTTGGTTTTTAGCAAACATTAATACACCCGAAGTATCTTCATCTAAACGATGAACAATAAAAGCGCGATTATGTTTATCTTTTTGTTGTAGATAATCATTCACCATTCTAAAAGCGGTCGAACCTTTTTCATTATCACTAGGTACAGAGAGTAGTTTACTTGGTTTATTAATGACGATGATATCATCATCCTCATATATAATCGGTAAGTTCGAACGTGTTTTCTTTCTCACTGGTGAAGAAGAGATAATCACTGTATCACCTGGAAATAATTTAAAGTTAAATTGTGTAACAGGTGCGCCTTCAATCGTGACACGATGTGAGCTAAGTAAAGACTTCACGGAATTACGAGATTGGTCTTTAAAAGTATTTAATAAAAATGTTAAAAGTTCTGTCGGCTCTTTAACGACATATTGTTTAACGTTTTTGTAGTCTTTACTACGATGTTCAATACGGGCTTTATTTTTATTCATGTTTCACTCTTTTAGTTTTCAGTTTGATGATTGCTACAAAGCAAGTAATTAACACAATTAAAGCATTAAGGAATAATCCAATTGGAATCTTAATTGTGTATCCTAAGATAAAGAAGTTAGATAATGATTCAATAATTAAACGAGAATTAAACATTAAGGCAATCGCTAACCAAAGGTATAGCACCATAGTGATGATTAAAGTAGTTAAGACACCACGGAATTGCCATTTTCTTTTTTCTTCTGTAGGAGCGTGTTGATATAAAGAATAGAATACAAGTTCAATAGATAATGTTAAGAAAGATAAAATGACTGGGACCATTCCATACCAGTTAGGATCAAAATAATCACAAACAGTAAAGGAATAGATAAATAACCCTAAGAAGTAATTAGCAAACCCAGCAACTGTTAAAAACGCTGCAGCGGTCCCTTTTTTAAGGGTAAATGTGCTTGTTTTAGCAACATTCTTTAATTCCTTATTCTTAATAACCCAAACAAGAATAATTATCCCTAGAGCCAAGAAAACGACCATTAAGGCTAATATATCAAATGGGAATAAAGGAGAAATCACTCCTGATAAACGATTCCAACCAAATTCATGACAAATCATAATGATGTGAATAAATAAGGAAACCGTTTCCACAATAATTAAAGTAATAGAATAGACTTTCGCGATTAGCCATTTACTAGCAACATTATAAACATGCCAATATAGCCAAAGCATGCCAAAGGTAAATAAGAACATGTATAAAGTAAAAACAGTTGGTAAATAAGATAATGTAAAACGTCCATAATGGGTAATCATTGGAACGATTAAATAACTTGCATAATAAGTGATAAAAGCCGATAGGACAAATAAGACAGTTAAGGTAACAGGTTTAAACCAGTTTTTATTCATTAATTCTTTAAACATAATTATTTACCCTCCGCTAAAGCGACGACTTCATCATCGGTTAATAAATGTGCTTCTCCTTCATAAGGAACAACCCATTTTTCCATATTGAAAGTAAAATCATTATTTAAAGTATAGAAACACGCACCCATAATACGTTTATCATGATAAATTCCATCTCCAGTTTTAATGCCATAGATTAAACGAATTGGGAAGGAAGATTCACCTTCCGCACACTTATCATATTTCCAGTCTGTCAAATCAACGTGATCATGAGCGCACATGATACCAACAGAACTTCTAAGTGAGTGCATAACTTCATATAGTTCAGTTTTTACTTCACCACTAGAGACACCTTCACCCATATACCAAATAGAGCCATCTTCGTTTCCACTTAATTTATAATCGTGTTCACCCCATGCTTCATAGAATTCTTCAAATGGAATGTGCATAAACACTAAGGAAGGAAGAGTGACACCACCATTGTTTTCACTAGCTAAATTAACTTGTCTTTTATACCAATCAACTTGTTCTTTATGAAGGCTATCATAAACAAAGCCATCATAAGTATTGGAATCTAAGAAATATAATTGCCATTTAGTCTGACCATCTTGAACGATATTAATGACCGAGTTTGAATCACCATAGATATCATCATCAATAGGATTAGATAATAAAGAGTTACTGCATTGTTTAATCTTTTTATCAATATAATGATTAGAATATTGTCCTTCTAAATCATGATTACCATAAGTAAACATGAATGGAATCTTTGTTCCTTCTAACCATTTAAAGAAGATATCAACATTCTTCTTATTTCCGTCCATAAAGGTATCACCATTAAGGATTAATAAATCTGGATATTCACCAGTTTTGGCTTTTAAAGTTTTTTCAAAATACGCAATTTGACGATCCATATCCGTTAAGATAGAGATATGTAAATCATTAAAACAGCAAATATTTAATTTAGTGAAATCTTCTGTCTTTAATTCTTTAATGTAATCCGTTAATGGATATGTAATAGTCTTGCTACAACCAGTTAGTAAAGTTACTAATCCGAGAACAAAATAATTTCGAGTCTTCATAAAACCCTCCTATTTAATTTTATTAATCACCATATCGGCGACCGCACTTGCGACATTTAAATGTGTGACTTTTTCAAATTCTTCAAAGAATGCATTGGAATTAATTTCACATAATATTGGTGTTTCATCCTCACACACTAATAAATCAATTCCTGCGTATTCGATATTCAATTTATCCGCAATATCTTGAGCAAAAGTCTCATATTTAATTTTATTTTTTAATTCTTCTGAACTTGCTGTATCACCAAAATTACTACGGAAATCACCAGTATTTTTACGAATAAAAGAACCAAATACTTGCCCATCTATAATTAAAACACGAATGCTTTTACCATAACTAGATTTAATA
>CAVEYA010000066.1:0-14205 GCA_963619935.1 bacterium
CAATAATGGAGTCTCTTAAAACTTCAATTTTAGTTATTTTTTGTTTTACTAAAATTGGAATTAATAAATTTTTAACTGTTTCAACTTCTGGTAATTCTGGCATACTTAGACCTATTTTGCTTCGTACCAATCGTTTCCAAACCCACCGTCGACAAGTAGTGGAACATCAAGCTTCATTGCATTTTCCATTGTGGTTTTGACTAATTGATATACTTTATCTTTTTCTTCTTTAACAACTTTCAAAATTAGTTCGTCATGAATTTGGCAAACAATTTTAGATTGATAATTTCCATCTTTTAAAGCTTTATGCACTTCAATCATAGCGATTTTAATCAAATCGGCAGCAGTTCCTTGAATTGGAGCGTTCATGGCTGCTCTTTTAGCAAATTCTCTCACTTGATAAGAAGAATCATGTAGTTCTCTAAGATATCTTCTTCTACCTAATAAAGTAGAGACATAACCATCTTTTACTGCGTTATTAATAATGCCTTGGAAAAATGTGGCAACTTCTGGGAATGCTTGATAAAAACTAGTGATAATTTGTTTAGCTTCTTTTGGAGATATTTCTAACTGCTCCGCTAAACCCCAATCAGATATGCCATACACGATACCAAAATTGACTGTTTTGGCTCTTCTTCTTTGAAGTGAAGTTGGTTCATCTTTTAGGTTAAATAATTTTTTTGCAGTTGCACTATGAATATCTTCCCCACTGAGGAATATTTCTTTTAAACCTTGGCAATTGGATAAAGAGGCTAAAACTCTTAATTCAATTTGCGAATAATCTAATGAAAGAATTTCATATTCATTATTTGGATAGTGGAATGCTTTACGAATTAATTTCCCTTCCTCATCTCTTACGGATATATTTTGTAAATTAGGATCACTGCTTGATAAACGACCAGTAGTGGTTAAGGCTTGATTAAATTTAGCATGTATTTTACCATCTTCACGGATGTGCACTTTTAATCCTTCTACATAGGTAGAAATAAGCTTAAAGTATTTACGATATTCTAGAATCTTATTAATGATTGGGTGCTCGTCTATGATATCTTTTAAAGCATCAAAAGATGTAGACATTTTGCGATTACTGGATAATCCCATTTTATTAAATAAGACTTCTCCAATTTGTTTTGGTGAAGATAGATTAAATTCTTCACCCGCCATAGCGTATATTTCTTTCGCTAATGCATCTGCTTTTTGCTTAAAGGTGTTTCCAAATGTATCAAGTATTTGGCTATCTAATGGAAAACCTTCAATTTCAATATCTGCTAAGGTATCAACAAGCGGAAGCTCTAATTCTTCATATAATTTTATTGCACCTACTTTTTCTAGTTCTGCAATGACTTTTTCTTTTAATACCAGTGAATAATAAGCCATTTTTGCACACTTTTGTGGGTGTTCACTAACAAATAAAGAAATCTCTTCTTTTTCATTACCTAAGTCAACACCAAAAATATTCATCACAATTTCTGGGTTATTTTTTAATGAACTATCAATTAAATATGAAGCAATTAATAAATCAAAAAATAGTCCATCAACATTAATGTTATACCTTGATAATGCAACTTTAATTGCTTTATAGTCATAGCAATATTTTCTAATATTTTTATTTGCTAAAATATCTAAAATCGTTTGATCATTTCTTGAGTCATCTAGTGCAATATAATAATGATTTTTACCATCGCTAATAGCTAATCCTAAAACTGCGCTAGTGGAATAATCATCATTATCCATGTCTAAAGAAATACCAATATCATTTGGAATTTGTATATCTTTTAAAGAAGTAACTTTCTTCACTGATAATTCCGTAATTTGGATATCTTTTTTCTTCCATTTTGACTGCACTTTATTAATGAATTGTTTTAAACCATATTTTTGACAAAATTCATTAATTGTTTGAAAATCATAGCCCTTATAAAGAGTGTCATTAATATCAAAAGGTAAAGCGATATCGGTTTTAATAATTGCTAAATCTCTGGAAGTTCTTCCTAATTCAATATTGTTTTTAATTGATTCTCCAACTTTCCCTTTGATTTCATCAACATGCGCAACAATATTATCAAAATCATGATATTCTTCAATCAATTTAACTGCAGTTTTTTCACCAATACCTGGAATACCTGGTAGGTTATCTGAAGTGTCACCTCTTAAGCCCTTATAATCAATTATTTGTAGTGGCATAAAACCATAGGTTTGCTTAACGACTTCTGGAGTCATAGTTACAACATCAGACAAACCTTTTCGGATAATATTAACATTGATTTTATCGGTTACTAATTGTAAGAAATCACGATCTGAAGTATAGATAGTTACATCATATCCTTCTTTTTCTGCTAATTTTGCGACTGTTCCCGCAATATCGTCACCTTCAAAACCAACTTCCTCAAATTGGAAAACACCTAAGGACTTTAAAAATTCACGCACAATAGGAAATTGCTTCACTAAATCTTCAGGAGCAGGCTTTCGATTAGCTTTATAAGTTTCTAAAGCGTCATGGCGGAAATTATGCTTTCCGGCATCAAAAGCCACCATGATACATTCTCCTTCTTTTAAGGAAGAAAGAATTTTATTAATCATGTTTGAAAAAGCGAATATTGCATTTGTTGGAGTGCCATCTTGGCTTCTCATTATTTCAACGCCTGGATAGGCGGTTGCGTAGTAGGCTCTAAATAGTAAAGAGTTACCATCAATAATTGTTATTTTTGCCATATTTACTCCTCCGAATTTTTGATTTCTTCAGCAATTAAGCTTGGCTGCTGATCTCGATTATTTTCTATACGACCTTTAATAATTAAAATCTTGTTCTTTTCTAATAAGTTACTAATTTCTTTAAATAATTTTGGGAAAATAGTGACTTCTATGTCCATAGTTTCATCGAATACACGGACATATGCCATTTGTTCGCCTTTTTTTGTATTAATTACTTTTTTATTAAGTATTAATCCTGCAATTAAAGCATTATTATTTCTTTTTGCTTCTTCAATAGTGATAATACCTTGTTTTTGTAATGCATCACGTTTTAATTTCAAAGGATGATCAGAAAGCATTACGCCAATTGCGTTATATTCACGGTTGATATTATCCATCTTATCATCTTCAACTTTATTTAATCGTGGTGGTGCAACTTTTGATATGCCAATAGATAATTGCCCGTCTTCATTGTATAAAACATTAGCATATTGTCTAGCTGATAAAATACTAGCGCGTAATGACGCTCGTGATGAACAAAGTTCATCAAATACACCTGCATCGATTAAATTTTCAATTTGTTGGTCACTAATTTTATCTTTTTGCATACGGGCAACAAATTCATAGAAATCTTTAAAAGGTCCGTTATTAGTACGTTCTAAAACTATCTTTTGCACAATTAAATCATTGATTAACTTAATTGCTGTTAGTGGATAAATTAAACAATTATCTTTAATGACAAAAGAGACATTAGAATGATTTATTGATGGTGGGAGTATTTGAATATTTAATGAGCGAATTTCATTAATGTAATCATTAAATTTACCATCATTACCTAATACCCCGTTTCCTAATAGACACGTATAAAATTCTAATGGATAGTGGGCCTTTAAATACGCCATACGGCAAGTAATTACGGAATACACTAAAGCGTGAGATTTATTAAAGCCGTAGTTAGCAAACTTTTCAATATCAGCGAATATTCTTTCTGATTCTTGTTTTGTTCTATTTAATTTTAAACAGCCATCTATGAATTGTTTCTTTAATCCATCTAACTTTGTTTTGTCTTTTTTGCTGATAGCACGACGGAACATATCTGCTTCGCCCATTGTGAAACCGGCCATTTTTTGAGCTATGGAGTTAATTTGCTCTTGATAAACAATAATTCCATATGTGTCTTTTAAAATTGGCTCTAACTCATTATTAATATATGTAATCTTTTCTTTACCACTCTTACGCTTAGCGTAATTTGGAATATATTCCATTGGGCCTGGCCTTACTAAAGCTAATAAAGCAACAACGTCTTTAAAACTATCAGGCTTTAAAATACGAATTGCCCGGCGCATCACAGGTGTTTCAATTTGGAATAAACCTATTACTTTATCGGAAGCAATTAAAGAAAATATTTCAGGACTATCATAAGGTATATTGTCGTTAGTTAAATGAATATCTGGGTGATTTTTATTAATCAATTTCACACAGTTATCAATCGTGGTTAAGTTGCTTAAAGCTAAAAAGTCCATCTTTAAGAAACCTAATTCTTCGAGATAATCCTTTTCAAAATCACAAATATAATTGCCGTTATGGTCAAGAGTGACTGGAACTACTTCATCTAATGCTTTGTCGTTTAAGATGATGCCCGCTGCGCCTATTCCAGTTTGCCTTGGTAAAAATTCAATCTTACTTGCTAATGAAACAATCTCTAAATAATCTTTATCATTATCAATTAATTCTTTGAATTCTGGTAATTTCTTATAAGCTTCATGCAAATCGTAATCTTTATTTGCAAGTCTCTTGACTAAATAATCAATTAAAGTTGTTTTAATGTTATAAATTCGACCTATATCACGAAGTGATTGTTTGGCTAAAATAGTTTGGAAAGTGACAATATTTGCTACTTTGTCTTGTCCGTATTTTTCTCTTACATAGTTCACAACGTCTTCTCTTTTATAATCCATAAAGTCAACGTCGATATCTGGCATTGTTTTACGATATGGGTTTAAAAAACGTTCAAATTGTAAATCGTAAAGTAGTGGATCAATTTCGGTGATTCCTAATAAATAAGTCACTAATGCACCGGCTGCGCTTCCTCTACCTGGTCCAACATAAATATCATGTGTTTTAGCGTAATTAACATAATCTTGGACAATTAAGAAATAATCAGCATAGCCCATTTCAATAATTGTCTTTAATTCATAATTTAATCGCTCAATATAGTTTTGCTTATCATCTAAACCCTTATTTTTTAAAGCTTCAAAGCATTTATTTTTTAGTGTTTCTTTTGCGTCACTAACTGGGAAATGGACCATTTCGCCTCTTTTTTGGGCAAATTTAAAGGTCGACATTTTCACAATTTTAATTGTGTTATCTAATTCTATTTGAGTATAGATTTTACGATAATCACTTTCGGTCATGAAATATTCTTGACCAGTAGCTTTTTTCTTTTCTAATTTTTGATCGTTAGCAATAGCATTAACGATATCAATGATAATTGCGTCATCTTTTTTCTCATATCTAATTCTTGGGAAAGCAACGCATTCATATAAATATTCACTGGCGAATTTTCTAATTTTATTAGCGTATCTAATTTCTTCTTTACTAGTTACTTCTATGCCCAAGAAAAAATTATCTTTGTAGATACGCGAATAAGTCGCTAAATATTTAGTGAAGGTAACACTAATTTCTTCTGGGAAATTTTCTTTAAAGGTTCCTCTAGCTGTTTCAATAATAGCCACTAAACCATCTTTATATTTTTCTAAAACTTCTAAAGAAAGCTCTTCTTTTTGAATTGCTAAATTTATTTTTAATAAATTTTTATATCCATCCTCATTGATGACATATAAAAATAATGAATCTCCATTTATTTCAATTCCTTCACCTAATAGATATGGCTTATTTATTTCATGAGCGTATTTTACAAATTCTGGTAAACCATACAAAGCTTCTATATCCGCTAAACCCATGCCAAAATAATTGTTAGTTTTAACTGATCTAGCAATTTTCTTTATTGTGAGGCCACTTTTTAATAATGTGTAGCCACTGATAATGTGAAGTGGAGCAAATACCATATAGTATTTATAGTATATAAAAGTTAAATAAAAAAAGGTACCATTAAGATACCTTTTTAGTGATTTTTTTTCTTTAAAACAAATTATCTAACGCCGCTAAGAACTTTGGTAGTTCATCAAGAGTTTTAATTTTGGCGCCGCTAGCTTGTGCGTGACCACCGCCGCCAAATTCTGTTGCCACACCATTAATTGCTTTTTCTTTAGAACGGATGGAAATTCTCCAACATGGTTCTTTTGGATTGGCGTCTTGCGTAATTGAACACCAAGCGTTAATACCATTGATGTTGGCAAATAAATTAACATTTTCTTTGCCTCTTTCAGTAGTGATATTTAATTCTTGCTGTGTCTTAGTATCTAGCACATAGTAAGCCACGCCATGGTCAGTAACATGGAAGTTATTTAAAATATGGGCTGTAACTTTTAAGTCTGCGATTTGTTTAACGTACATATTTTGGTAGATTTTGTTAATTTCAATGCCACATTTAATTAATTCACCAGCGATAGCAAATGTATGAGCACTAGTGGAGGCATATTGGAATCTACCAGAATCACCTACAAGAGCAATATAGAAATAACTAGCAGCTTCTTTACTGATTGGGTAATTGCCTTTCATGTTTTCAAGAATGCCAACAATATTTTCACTTGCGGCAGCTCCTTTAGTGTTCACAATTGAGACATTACCGAACTTTTCTACATCTGGATGGTGGTCAATTTTAATTTTGAATTTTGCCTTTTTCCATCTTGGATCAGCAATTCTTGATTCATTAGAAACATCCACAATAATGGCAAGGAATGGTTCTTTGAACCAATCGTTATTTAATTCATCCATTTCTGGGAATAAGCGAGGAGTAAAAGTAACATGATTATCACCTAAAACATGGACTTCTTTATTTGGGAAATTATCTTTAATCCAGGTTGCTAAACCCATTTGTGAACCAAGCGCATCAAAATCTGGCATTAAATGACGGAAAATAGCGATTCTATCGTATCTTTTAATAGCCGCTAAAATACGCTTAATATCTTTTTGATAATCTTTTGCGAAATCTTTAATAATTGGATCGACTTTCATGTTTTCCACCTTATTTAATACACATTTCGTAAGCATCACGAGCAATCATGACTTCTTCATCAGTTGGTATGACTGCTACTTTGATTTTGCTATCTTCAGTAGAAATTAAGCATTCTTTGCCATGAATAGTGTAGTTTAATTCCTTATTAATCTTAACGCCAAATGGTTCTGCTAATTGTTCACACACTTCTTGACGTGTTCTTGGTTCGTTTTCACCAATACCAGCAGAGAAGATGATTAAATCACAACCACCTAAACGCACATAATATTGACCAATAAAATCACAGATTCTACGGACAAATATCTTATTAGCTAAAATACAATGTGGATCACCTTTATCAACACCCGCTAAAACATCACGGGAATCGGATGAACCACCAACACCTAAGAAGCCAGATTTTTTGTTAAACATTTGATATACTTCTTCAGCGGATTTACCAGTAACGGTGACAACATAATTAAAAACGGAAGGATCCATATCACCAGTTCTTGTACCCATCATGATGCCACCTAAAGGTGTTAAGCCCATAGAAGTGGCTACACATTTGCCATCTTTAATAGCGGTGATAGATGCTCCTGAACCAATGTGGCAAGAAATAATACGCTTATTTTTACCAACATATTTTTCACCTTCTTGACCGAGATATTTATGTGATGTGCCATGTGCACCATAGCGTCTAATATCATATTTTTCCGTTAATTCATAAGGAATTGGGAATGTATAATCCTCTGGTTCCATAGTTTGATGGAAAGCAGTATCAAATACTGCAATTGCTGGACAGTTTGGTAAAACTTCCTTAAATGCTTTATAGCATGTAAGGTGTGCAGCATTATGAAGTGGTGCTAATGGAATAAGAGAACGAATTTTTTCTTCAGTGTCTTCATTAAAATATTCAGAATGAGAAAAATATTTGCCTCCTTGCACGACACGATGTCCAATAGCCTTGATTTCATCAAAGCTTTTAATAATGCCTTTATCAATAAAAGCATTTACAACTGTTCTTGCGGCCACCGCGTGGTCTTTAAAAACAGGGAATGTTTGGTCTTTTTTACCATCGTATTTGATTGTAAAAATACCATCCGCTAAACCGATTCTTTCACAGTTTCCGGAGCAGAGAACTTTTTCTTCTGGCATCTCATATAACTTAAACTTTAAAGAAGATGAGCCAGAGTTAATTGTCATTACTTTTGCCATAATAAACCTTCTTTCATTTCGCTAATATTATATGGGATAGAATGTTTCTTTTTCAATATATTGAAATATAAAATAGCAATTTTTTGCTTTTGCAGATTAAATGAAATATTTTTTAAATTTTACTTTTAACAGGAAAACCAATTCTAAAATTATAAAAATAGGTTAAAATGATACTTAAAAAATGAATATCATAAGCTAGCAAAAGTGTTTAAAAATAAAAATTTGGTCCAAAAAATGTCACAATAGGACTTGTCCTATTAATGATAATTTCATAAAATAAATAACGATTTAAGGAGCAAATTATATGGCATATGGTTTAGTTTATGACTTCTTAATGGGTCAATGCATTGAAGCACATAATTATTTTGGTGCACACTTTACTAAACAAAATGATATTGATGGTGTTGTTTTCCGTCTTTATGCTCCTAGCGCAAGCGATGTCTCAGTTATTGGAGAATGGAATTCTTGGGATGTTACCGCTCATAAATTAAACAAAATTGATGATATTGGATTATGGGAAATTTTTATTCCTGGCTTATCTAATTATCAAAGTTATAAATTTCATTTTAAAAATGCAAAAGGGAAATATGTCGATAAAATCGACCCCTTTGCTTTCTATAGCGAAGTTCGTCCAGGAACGTGTTCAAAATTATTCGATAATCGTTTTTTTGCTTGGCATGATGATGATTGGCTTAAAAATAGAACTCGAAATTTTGACAAAGCAATGTCTATTTATGAAATGCATTTAGGCAGTTGGTGTGGTAAAGCTAGTGATGGTCACACCTTATCTTATGAAGAAATTGCGGACCGCTTAATTCCTTACATTAAAGACATGGGATACACTCATGTTGAATTTATGCCTCTAGTGCACCATCCTTTTGATGGTTCTTGGGGGTATCAAGCAACAGGTTTTTTCTCTATAGATAGTAAATATGGCAATCCATTTCAATTAATGTCTTTGGTGGATAGATTACACCAAGCTGGTATTGGCGCAATTATTGATTTTGCTCCTGTTCACTTCGCTAAAGATAAATGGGCTTTAGCAGAATATGATGGTACAAAGTTATTTGAATATTCAAATAAATGGAGAATATCTCCATGGGGTTCTTATCAATTTGATTTAGGCAAAGATCCTGTTCGAAGTTTCTTAATGAGTGCAATGAATTACTTTGTTGATTATTTCCATTTTGATGGAATTCGTGTCGATGCAGTAAGCAATATTATTTATTACAACGGTGATTCTTCTATTGGCGTGAATGAAGGCGCGGTAGAATTTATTAAAAGATTAAACGCAAAGATTCATATAGCTCATGATTCTGTGATGATGATTGCGGAAGATAGCACCTCTTTTGCGGGCACTACCAAACCAACTGAACAAGGCGGATTGGGGTTTGATTATAAATGGGATTTAGGTTGGATGAATGATACATTAAAGTATTATTCCTTGGACCCAATCTATAAAAAATATGATCATAACAAATTAACATTCTCTATGGCCTATTTTTATAGCGATAATTTTATGCTTCCTCTTTCTCATGATGAGGTAGTCCATGGCAAGGGAACGATTATCAATAAAATGTGGGGCGATTATGAGCAAAAGTTTGCTTTGATTCGTAATTTATATACCTATCAATTTGCCCATCCTGGCAAGAAACTTAATTTTATGGGCAATGAATTAGCTAGTTTTGATGAATGGAATGAAGCTAAATCACTTCCTTGGAATTTAAAAACTTACCCAAAACATGATTCTATTTCTCGCTTAATGCATGACTTAAATGAAATTTATAAATATCATCCAGCGATGCATGTAGAAGAACATAATCCTTCTAGATTTCATTGGTTAATGGTGGATAATAAAGATCAATCTGTATTTGCTTTTCAAAGAAAAGTAGATGACGAAACAATGATTTTTGTCTTTAATATGACCACTAATTATTATGACCATTACACAATCCCTTTATTAGAAGATGGGGAATACGAAGAAATCTTTAATAGTGATAAAGACATTTATGGCGGTTGGAATCAATATAATGGATTAAATGTTAAGGCTTATCCAGGTAGTTTTGAAGGACTACCATTCCATATGGATATTAAATTAGCCTGTTTAGGAGCTTGTATATTTAAAAAAGTTGTCAAACAAGAACAAAAAGCAGTGAAGAAAACTGCTACTAAAAAAGTTAGTAAAAGAAAAGTAATTAAAAAGTAAGGAGAACATTTTTATATGTTTGAAAATAAAACAAATTTTAAAAAAGAATTTACCAAAAGAATGTTAGAACGCTTTGGCGTTTCTATCGAAGATAGTCATATTAGTGAAAGATATGAAATTTTAGGAGAAATGGTCCGCGATTACGCGAATGTAGACTGGGGCAAAACGAGAAATAAAGCCACCCATAACGACCAAAAACAATTAATTTATTTCTCTATGGAATTTTTAATTGGCCGTTTATTAGTAAACAATATGCAAAATATGGGCATTTATGAAATTGCGAAAGATGGTTTAAATGATTTAGGAATTAATATTCATGAATTAGAAGAACAAGAATCTGACGCTGGGTTAGGTAATGGTGGTCTTGGCCGTTTAGCAGCCTGCTTTTTAGATTCAATTGCCTCTTTAGGCTATTTAGGACAAGGCAACTGCATCCGTTATCAATATGGCTTTTTTAAACAAAGAATTATTGATGGTAAGCAAAAAGAATTACCTGATCAATGGCTTACAAACGGAAACGTTTGGGAAATTAGACGACCAAAATATGAATGCGAAGTTAAATTTTATGGTAACCCTGAGACTTATCTTAAGCCAGATGGAAGCTACGCAATTAAGACAGTGAACGCAGTATGCGTTCGTGCAGTCCCTTATGATGTTCCTGTTGTTGGCTATCATAATCATGTCACAAATAACTTAAGACTTTGGAACGCTGAACCAAGCTCACATCATTTACCAAAGAATATTTCTTTCGAAGACTACTTACATACTTTAGAAGAATTATGCCATGGTTTATATCCTGACGATTCTACGGAACATGGTCGTATTTTGCGTTTGCGTCAACAATATTTCTTAGTTAGTAGCGGTATTCAATGTACCTTAGCCAGTTTTTATAAACATCATGGAACTTTAATTGGTATTCATGATCATTATGTTTTTCAACTTAATGACACTCACCCAATTTTAGCCATTCCAGAAATGATGCGCGTGATGATGGATGAATATGGTTATGGATGGGAAGAGGCATGGAATGAAGTGAGACAATCGATGGCTTACACTAACCACACAGTAATGGTGGAAGCATTAGAAAAGTGGCCAGTTAATTATGTTCAAACTTTAATTCCACGTTGCTTTATGATTATTGAAGAAATTAACCGTCGTTTTAATATTGAAATGACTGCAAAAAATGTTCCAGACAATATGCGTTATGCGATGAATATTATTAAAGATGGTCAAATTCATATGACTAATTTAGCTATTTACACCGCTTTCTCTGTTAATGGTGTAGCGGCACTTCACACAGATATTTTAAAGAAAAATACTTTTAAAGAATTCTATGCTTATATGCCTGAAAAATTTAATAACAAAACAAACGGTGTGACACACCGTCGTTGGCTATTAAACGCAAATCCAGAATTAGCAAAGCTAATTACTTCCAAAATTGGCGATTCTTGGATTATGAATATGGATAATATTAAAGCTTTTGAAAAATATCAAAATGATGAAAAGGTTTTAACTACTTTAGGCGAAATTAAATTAAATAATAAAAAGCGTTTAGCGAAATATATTAAAGAACATAACAATATTGACGTAGATGTAAATTCTATTTTTGATGTACAAATTAAAAGATTGCATGCTTATAAACGTCAATTGTTGAATATCTTCCATATTATGTATTTATATCAAAGAATGAAGAATGATCCTTCCTTCCGTATCTATCCGCATACTTATATTTTTGGTGCAAAAGCTGCTCCAAGCTATGCTTATGCCAAGAAAATTATTGAATTAATTGTGTCGGTCAGCAATATCATTAATAATGATCCGGAAATTAGCAAATACTTAAAAGTAGTTTTCGTTGAAAACTATGGTGTTTCTTCTGCAGAAATTATTATTCCTGCCGCAGATGTTAGTGAACAAATTTCAACCGCTGGTAAAGAGGCTTCTGGTACTTCTAATATGAAGCTTATGATGAATGGGGCAATTACCTTAGGCACAATGGATGGTGCGAATATTGAGATTGTAGAACGCGCCGGAAAAGAAAACGCAATTATCTTTGGCTTATTAAACGAAGAAGTTGAAGCTTTATACGCTAGAGGAGATTATAATCCTTGGGATATTTATAATTCAGATTCACGTATTAAAGGCATTATGGATTCTTTATTCAATGGCGAATGGACTAATTACAAGCCTGATCGTTTCAGAATGATTTTTGATGAAATTATGAATCATAATGACCAATACTTAATCCTTAAGGATTTTGATAGTTATGTGAAAGCACAAGAAGAAGTTTCTCGTCGCTACCAAGATAAGATGGCTTGGAATAAATCATGTTTAATGAATATTGCTAATAGTGGGCACTTCTCTAGTGACCGTACAATTAAAGAATACGCCACGGAAATTTGGCATCTTGAAGAGGTAAAATAATATGGCTCAAATTGAATTAGAAGAATTATTTACTGCACAAAGTAAATTAGATCAAACCATTGCGGATAATCACAATATTACCTATGCTTCTACTCGCGAAAGAAGAATTATGGCCTTGTTAGTGGAAATTGGTGAACTTGCCAATGCGACTAGATGCTTTAAATACTGGTCCAATAAAGGCAGTGAACCACGTGACATTGTTTTAGATGAATACGCTGATGGATTACATTTCTTTTTATCTCTTGGCATTGATATTAAAACTTCTAAAAGAAGTTATAATCGCACCAAGCATCAAAAAGATGCAACTAGTCAATTTTTAGAAATCTATCATCGCATTGATATTTTTAGAAAGAAACAAGATGATGCTTCTTATATTAAGGCGTTCCAAAGTTTCCTTAATCTATTGCCTTTGCTTGGATTTCGTTGGAGTTCATTAAAAGAAGCATATTATAAAAAACTTGGCGTTAATTACAATCGCCAAGAAACTAATTATTAATTTAGGATTTATTTTTATTTTAATAGAAGGGTATCAATTTCATCTTCACTGATGACTTTGATGCCTTTTCTTTCTAATAGTTCAGCAGTGACACCCTTGCCTTCAATTAATTTATTAGAAAATGTACCATCATAAATATGTTTGCTACCACAAGAAGGGGAATTTTCTTTTAAAATAGCAATTTTAATCCCTAAATATTTACAAATATTTAACGCTAGTTCAGCGCCTTTTTCAAATTGGCGAGTAACATCTTTTTCGGCTTTATTAATTACTTTATGATCTTTTATTTCACTAGGTTTACGAGGAGTTGGTAAACCGCCTTCGACTTCTGGACAAAATGGGACTAAATCATATTTTTCTAATAACTGTTCAATTTTTGGATTGTAGTTACTATGACCGTCATATTTGACTTTGTCACCGACTAAACAAGCTGAGATAAGAATCTTTTCCATACCTCGAATATTTTATATTCCAGCGCCACTTTAATCAAGTTATAATATTCACATGTTTGAAACCGAGTTTATTTATGAACATAATGGCGTGAATTATCCAGTAGTAGTCAAAAGAAAGAAAATGAGAAGTATCCGTTATCGTTTTAAAGATGGAACTTTTTATATTTCTTGTCCAAAATATCTTGTCACCAAAAAAATACTGGTGAATGGTTTAGATAGATTTTCGGATAGTTTGCTAAAGCAAATGAATAAAGAAAAACCTGAAGGTGATGGGTTTTATTATATTTTAGGACATAGAGTTAGTGTTCTCCCTAGTGGTGGAGAAATCACTTTTACGGATGGCAGCATTATTAAATATAAAGATAAAAAAGATTTTGAGAAAAAAATCAAAAAATGGTTTTTAGAAATAATTACAAAGCGAACGAGATATTATGAATCATTAATGGGGGTTAAACCTTATAATATTCATGTAAGAAATATGTCTACTCGTTATGGTAGTAATTCATTAAATACAAGAAGCATTAATTATGCTTTATTACTAGTTCATTATCCATTACCAATTATAGATAGTGTAGTGGTGCATGAATTAGCCCACGATAGAGTACGAGAC
>CAVEYA010000067.1:0-64099 GCA_963619935.1 bacterium
GCATGTATTAGGCACGCCGCCAGCGTTCATCCTGAGCCAGGATCAAACTCTCAAAGTTTTATTCTAGTTCAAAAATAATTATCTGGTTTTGTTAAATTTAATAAATTGACGTTTTGTGTTTGTACATCTGTTTAGTTTTCAAAGATCAGCTGCATGCTATTACTTTGTAATATTGAGTGTTTCTCAACACCGCATGCTCAGTTATACTATCACTTCCTTTTATATAGTGTCAACAAACTTTTTAATTTTTTTTAAAGTTTTTTTAACGCTTGGTTTGGAAGTGGTCAATGCGCTCTCACGCATTTGTTATATATTATAATTATGTATACGCGTGTGTAAAGTCTTTTTTTAATTTTTTTGAAATAAAAAACCGCAAGCATTTTTTTACCTGCGGTTATTTATTAGTTTTACTTCTTATTCCCAAAAATAATTAGCACCACTCTTAATATCCTTAAATATAAATATATAAAGTCATTATATAGCGTGAACGCGCAATATAAGGAAATATTTGGAGTGTCCAATCCTCTTTGGCAAATATTCTTAATATGAGCAATATCCCAAATGGTCATTAACATCATTGAAGCAAATAAAACGAGATTAATAATGAAGAACAACCACATTGCGACTTCTGGGTAAATAATAGATTCAATCCAGGCTACTAATGAAAGGATACCAGCTCCACCAACTAAACCAATTGCAGTAATAGCTAATCCATTCATTTTGCCTTTGCTTAATAAACCAATTAAAGCCATTAAACCAAATACTAATGAAGTAGCAAGGAATGTTGTGCCTAAAATTGTCCATGGTAAGCAGAAGCTTAATGAAGATAACATTGCCCCCATTAATACCGCATAAATAATAGCAGGAACTAAAACGCTTTTATGTCCTCTTAATACACGATATTGAATAATAAGGGAAAAGATTAAGATAGCAACCGCTGAACATATTAATGTAGCAATCAAAGCTGTAGATCCAGCAAGGTCTTGCTCGGCATCAAAAATAATGTATCTAAATAAAGCTCCAAGGCCTAACGCCACAACAGCAGTGATTAATAACCCGGCGAACATGTAACCAAACACTTTTGCAATAGAAAGTGCGGTACTATCACTAGAGGAATGTTCTTGATTATAACCACCGTAAAATTCTGTTTCAGCCATAGTTTTTATTTCCTAATTAAAGAATATTTGTTAATAAGCCTTCGTAAGAATCAATCTTTAAGGAAGCACCACCAACTAATGCACCATCAATATTTGGGCAAGATAAGTAGGCTTTAACGTTTTCTGGTTTCACAGATCCACCATAAAGGATTCTAATCTTACTAGCGGCCTTACCAACTACTTGTTTTAAAACCTTGCGGATGTATTTACAAACATCTTCGGCGATTTCAGTAGAAGCGTTTTTGCCAGTGCCGATGGACCAAACTGGTTCATAAGCAATAACAATCTTTTTAGCGTCTTCTTCACTAACGCCTTCTAAGCCTTTGATAATTTGTTCAGAAACAACTTTTTTAGTTTCGCCAGCTTCAAATTGATCAAGAGTTTCACCAACACAGTAAACTGGGACCATTTCATTAGCTAATAAGGCTTTAATTTTTGCATTACATTTTTCGTTTGTTTCATTATCGTACGCTCTTCTTTCAGAGTGGCCAATGATAACCCATTTAATATTGAATTCTTTTAACATTGGAATACTCACTTCGCCAGTGAAAGCACCATGATCATTAAAATGAACATTTTGCGCAGCGACAATCATATTCTTAGATGAATATTTTTTAACTGTAGCAAGAGATAAATAAGTTGGGGCAACACCTAAGTCGATATGATTCTTTCTTGCTAACGCGACTAAAGGTTTGGAAGCAATTGCAAATTCCTTGGCTTCAGAGGCCAATTTATTCATTTTCCAGTTGCCTAATAATAATTTTCTTCTCATATTAACGTAACACATCAATGCCAGGTAAGTGGCCATTGTTTTCAATCATTTCTAATGAAGCACCACCGCCAGTAGAAACATGGGAGAAGTGTTTCACAAATCCAAATTGCTTAATAGCAGCAGCAGAATCACCACCACCACAAACGGTAAAGGCGTGAGGAATCTTAGTTACTGCTTCACAAATAGCAATTGTACCTTTTTGGAATTCTTCTTGTTCAAAGACACCCATTGGGCCATTCCAGAAAAGCATTTTAGCTTGACCAATTTCATTAGCGAACAATTCTCTAGTCTTTGGACCAATATCTAAGCCTTGGAATCCTTCTGGGACATCTACACCATTGAGGACTTGAATACTTGTTCTTTCAGCTGGATCAAATGCATCACCAACAACTGAATCGATTGGTAAAACAATTCTACCATTTGCTTTAGATAAGCATTTTCTTGCGTAATCTAATTGATCATCTTCCACTGGTGAAGTACCTGTTGGATGGCCTAAAGCTTTTAAGAATGTGAACGCCATCGCACCACCAATGAGGATTTTGTCACATTTTTCTAATAATGACTCAATAACTTTAATCTTATCAGAAACCTTTAAACCACCAAGAATAGCGATATAAGGTCTATCAGATTCTTTAACATCAACACAACGTGTTAAGTTTTCTACTTCTTTTTCCACTAAGTAGCCGACTGCCACTGGCTTGCCTTCTGCTTTTAAAACTTCTGGAATACCAAATGTGGAAGCATGGGCTCTATGAGCAGAACCAAAAGCATCCATCACATAAGCATCGCCTAATGATGCCCAGTATTTAGCTAAATCATGGCCCTTGCCTTCGCCTTCTTCTTTAGCAAAACCTTCTTCGCCTTTTTCATAACGAGTATTTTGGACTAATAAGACTTCACCATCTTTTAAAGCGGCAACAGCGTTTTCTAAAGCTTCACCACGGGTTTCAGGAACAAAGACAACAGTTTGATTTAATAATTCACCTAAACGTTTTGCGACTGGTTCTAAATTACCATCTTTAATTTGTTTAGCAAACTTTTCTGGATCTTCATCCTTTAATTTGTGTTTGATTTTGCCTAAGTGGCTGAACAAAATAACTTTTGCCCCTTTAGCAATTAATTCTTTGATTGTTGGAAGAGCGGATACGATACGATTATCATCTCTAATCTCTCCATTTTTGATTGGAACGTTAAAGTCAACACGAACGAGAACGCGTTTACCACTAACGTTTAATTCTTTAACTGTTAACATAGTTAATCTCCTTTTTATTTAAAATGGCACCCATGAAACTCACAGGTGCCAATTTTATCTTATTTAGCGACCTACAATTAACTTAGCAATTTTCGGCAAAGTATTTAATTGTACGGACCATTTGGCTGGTATAGGAGTTTTCATTGTCATACCAAGAGACAACTTGAACTTCATATAAGCCTTCAGCAATTTTACTGACCATTGTTTGTGTGGCGTCAAATAAGGAACCAAATCTCATACCGATAACATCGGAAGAAACGATTGGGTCTTCATTATAACCATAAGATTGGTTAGCAACACTCTTCATCTTAGCGTTGATCACTTCTGGAGTTAATTCACCATCAAATTTGACAACAGCAGTTAAGATTGTGGTTGAACCAGTTGGGACTGGAACACGTTGAGCAGAACCAATTAATTTACCATTTAATTCTGGGATAACTAAACCGATAGCTTTAGCGGCACCAGTGGAGTTTGGAACGATGTTGGCAGCGCCAGCACGTGCTCTACGTAAATCACCTTTTCTGTGTGGACCATCAAGAATCATTTGGTCACCAGTGTAAGCGTGAATTGTGCTCATAATACCAGATTGGATTGGAGCTAAATCATTTAATGCTTTGGCCATTGGGGCTAAGCAGTTTGTGGTACAAGAAGCAGCAGAGATAACTTGATCATCTTTGGTTAATGTGTGTTCATTAACACCATAGACGATAGTTGGTAAATCTTTTCCAGCAGGAGCGGAAATGATAACTTTCTTTGCGCCAGCTCTAATGTGAGCCATTGATTTTTCTTTAGAGCAGTAGAAGCCTGTACATTCAAGTACGACATCAACGCCTAATTCATTCCAAGGGAGTTCATCTGCTTTTGGTTTGGCGTAGATAGTAATTTCTTTACCATCAACTGTGATGCTGCCTGGTTCAAGAACTGTTTTACCATCTTCAGCTAAAACTGGTTCTTTAGAGGAAACGGTGTGTAAATTTTCACCGATGACACCAGCATAACCACCTTGAGCGGTATCATATTTTAATAAGTTAGCCAACATTTTTGGGGAAGTTAAATCGTTAATCGCAACAATTTCATAACCTTCTGCACCAAACATTTGTCTAAATGCTAAACGACCAATACGGCCGAATCCGTTAATTGCAACTTTTACTGACATATAATATGTCCTCCTTTTGTTTGCGGGACTATTTTACACATACACGCGCCCAAAAAGCAAGTAAAACACATTAAATATGGTAAAATTTAAAAAAGAGCATTCTTTATAAGGTTTGAATGCCCTTAAATAATTCTGCTAAAGTGATGCCTAAAGCCTTTGCGATTTTTTCCGCTACTTTAATCGTCGGATTTCTTGTTCCCCGCTCTAAATCGGAAATGTAATTCTTATTAATATCAGCTTCAAAAGCTAAATCTTCTTGTGACCACTTCTTCTGCATTCTTAAATAACGAATACGCATACCTAGCTGTTTTTGTAAATTCATCATAAAAAAGACTCCGCTAGTTGGTGAATTGCTCTAAATAAATGATTGATATTACTTTTAGTAATAGTTTTGTTCATTTTCTTGCTCATTAAATCTGCTAATTCATTTAAAGAAGCACTTTCATTTTCTATTCTTAACAAGCAAAGTTCACGCATCTTTTCATTACCCAAGTTTTTAATTCCTAAATGTTTTTCAATTAATAATATTTCTTCCTTTTGTCTATGACCAGTTTCTACTGTTCTTTTCATATTAGCGGTGTCCATATTAGTTAAACGATTTGCGCTATTTTTAAAGTCACGATCAACACGATAATTTTCAAAATCCATACAGCAATTAACTGCACCAATCATAATTAAAAAATTAGCGATTTGATCACTCTTTTTAAAATAAATAATGTATTGTTCTCTTCTTTTAGAAATTTTAGGTTCGATATCACTATTGTGATATTTACCAAATAATTTTGCTAACCATTTTGCGTAGTTTTCACTATTTACGGCAATTTCTAAATGGTAATTGCTTGTCTTTGGTGAATTTACACTTCCACCCGCTAGAAAAGCACCAGCTAAATAGCCTGATATCGTGTCATCATTACGGACAATCGTTTTGGAAATCTTTCCTTCCAAAAAAGAAATATCTAAATCTTCTAATATCTCATCACTATCTTCCATAAGAGTAATCGTATAACGTTTATTTTTATTGAGATTTTGTTTAGTGATATAAGATAATTCCACATTAGTCTTATATGTTTCTTTTATCGTTTGATAAATAAACTTTGCAATCTTGGCATTTTCACTACTAAGAGTTAAATAACTCTTTTTTTGTTTAAAAACTAAACTACCATTGATGCGTACATAGGCAGCTAAAAGAGCCTTCAGGCGGTCACTAGAAGTATATTCATTTGCGCAAAGTTCTTCTTTGACATGTTGGGTAAAAGATATTTCTTTCATTTTATTTATCTTTATTCAATTCCAAACTATCACGGTGAATCGTGATTGTTTTATATTTATCTCTATAGTGTTTACTTAAATAATCCGCCACAAAGACAGAACGGTGCTTACCACCACTACAGCATATACCAATCATATAACTACCCCTTTTTGCGGATAACATAATTGGAATATATTTATCGAGATAATTAGTGATATTAGTCAGTAATTCCTTAGTAACATCAAAAGAAAGCATGTAATCAACGACTGGCTGGTCTAATCCAGATAAAGGAGCTAAAGAACTAACCCAATAAGGATTAGGAATCACTCTCACATCAAACATCATATCAATCCCAGCGGGAATGCCATTTTTTAAACCGAATGACATAAAGGTTATTTTAGTCATTTCTTGTTCACCTTTATGTTCTAATTTACTATAAAGCAAAGTACGCAGTTCTTTAATTGTTAAACGTGTTGTGTCAATTTCAAAATCTGCGTCTTTTCTTAATTCGTTTGCAGCGTTAATATCTAAATCAATAGCCTTTTCTAAAGTTATTTCCGAAAGAATAGCTCTTGGATGTACATGACGAGATAAAACATATCTTTTTAAGATTTCGCTTTTTTGGGTTAATAAAAGAATTAATTTCACATCATAACGTTTATCTTTTTTCGCAATTTCATAAGTTTCTTTCGCATTGCTTAAATCAGGCATTAAACAAAAACCTTGTTTCGCTTTGACATGGCTGAATGAATCTAGTAATGCATTTACTGCACCGCTCGGTGCGTTATCAACAATATAATAACCCAATTCTTCAAAGACAAACTTACTACTTGAGATACCTGATCCAGATGGTCCAGTTAAGATAATTAATTTTTGCATATTAACTCCCTTATACACTTTTAAGTGTAACAAAAAAGGTACCTTATTGATACCTTATTTTTTACCTAATGCGTTGAGCACACTATTAGCAATCATCATTCCATCATGCTCTGCTAAATAGATTTGTCGAATATCTCTTGGTAAGACATCTCCACCCGCAAATAAGTTATGACAACTTGTTTCATAAGTTTTATTCACTGGAATTGTACCCCATTCATTTAAAACATCAGGAATCTTCACAAATTGAGTGTTAGGGTTTTGCCCCACTAGTGGGAATAAGCCTTCAACATTTAAAGATCTTTTTTCTTCGGTTTCACGGTTTTGAATCACTAAACCAGTGACTTTGTCACTACCTAATATCTCTAATGGAATATAAGGGGTAATGATTTCGACATTGTCTTTTTCTTTTAATTCGTTCACAAGTTTGAGATTGCCCCTAAATTCATTACGACGGTGAATAACATATAGTTTATGAACTAAATCAGATAAATAAATTGCTTCTTTTAAAGCGGAGTTACCACCACCGATAACGGCGACATCTTTATTTTTAAAGAAATGTCCATCACATATCGCGCAATATGATAAGCCATGTCCAAATAATTCTTCTTCTTTTGGTAAGCCTAGTTTTCTTTCATAAGTACCTGACGCAATAACCACTGTTTTAGCGTAGTAAGTATTGTTTTTACAAATTAAAGTAAAGATATCTCCATCTTTCGTTAAAGAAGTTACTTCATCCCCAATATATTCAATTTGAGCAGAATTTGCTCTTTCAAAGAATTCCACCGCTAAATCTGGACCACTTATAGGTGTGTGATGTGGGTAATTATCCACTCTTGGAGCAATATTAATTTTTCCTCCTGGTGTGCTTTTTTCAATAATTGCAACATTAACACCTGCTTCTTTGAGTTTAAGAGCAGTGCCAACCCCACAAGGGCCAAAGCCAATAATTAAGCATTCATATATTTTATTCATTGATTAATATCCCTTCTAATTCTTTGAAAGAATTGATTTTTAACGCTGGCTTTAATTTATCAGATAACTTTCTTGGTCCCCAATAAACTAAACCGCAGTCTATTCCGGCGTTATTCGCACTTATTAAATCTATTTCATTATCGCCAATATATAAAGTGTGATGCTTATTTTTTTCATTTAATAGTTTCATAGCTTTTAGCATCGGTTCTTTATTTGGTTTACTATGTTTTACATCATCCACCGCCACAATCGCATCAAAAATACCATCTAGTCCAATTAAAGATAAACAGAATAAAGTGGATTTATGGACTTTATTAGTCACAATGCCTAATTTAAATCCCGCTTTTTTTAACTTTAAAAGCACTTCTTTCGCATCTGGATATGCTTTTACTGTGCTTGGATAAAGTTCGCCAGAGATGCGGCAAAATTCATTATAAATAAGCTCTTGTTTTTGACTAGGAAATTCATGATCTATCGTATCAAAAATTGGAGGACCACTGAAGTAGACTATTTTTTCTACTGGTGTTTGTTTTCCTCCGCGGTACAAATCGTAAAGTTTTTGAAATGTTTGAACAATCATTTCATCAGTGTCTGCGATTGTCCCATCTAAATCAAATAAAAGAGTTTTATATTTATTCATGCTGTCTTTTAAAAAGAGGAGGAACGGTGATTAATAAGCATAATAAGGCAGATACACCTAACGCTAATAGGATGACACCAATATTAAATTTATTAAATGATAATGTCGCAACAAAAGTAGAAGCATTCATTAAGATAATTCCTGCCACTAATAAAGCTACGCCAATTACAGATACACATATTGTTTGTGTAACTTTGTCTTTCTTTGCTTCTTGATCTAAAGTCTTTTTGCTTAATAAGAATCTAATTAAATGATTCATTGCAATCAATAAGAAGCCAACAACAACAAAGATTAAAGACCAAATCCATGACCAATAACCATTGCTTCCCATATTGAAGGAAGAATCTCTTAATGGCTCCATTAATACACGTGTCATTCCATACCAGGCTATATAGCCAAAAGCTAAATCACCTAACTGTGTATATTTTCTTAATTTCACACCAAAGAGGTGCGCTAATACAAAGTAGCCTAAGAAGTTTACAATACCTTCAATTAAGAATAACGGCACAAAGATATTTCCACTACTTGCCCATCCTTCAGTAGAAGAATATTGCATATTTTTCACAATCACATCAGGTAGCCAATCCCAATATTTTGCAGCCATTTCAATTCCGTGTACTTCACAGTTAAAGAAATTGCCCCATCTTCCAACACCTTGTGCGATTAAAATTGTTGGAACAATAATATCAATGGCTAAAAAGATGTTATATCCCTTATTTCGCCACATAAACCAAGCAACACCAACAACGATTCCGGTAATCGCCCCACCTAAGATAGTTAATCCACCTTCCCAGAAGGCAAAAACATGCCAGAATTCTTGGTTAGCGAATTCTACATTCCAGTTTCCGATTACGTAGAAAATACGCGCGCCAATGATTCCTGCTGGAAATGCGACAAAGAATGTCGATTCAATAATTCCGTGCTTACCATATTCTAAATAGAATTTGTGGTCGCAAAGTAAATAAACATATATCGCGCCAGAAATAATACATAATGCATAGAAAGCAATATTTGGACTTTCACTACTAGTTGGAGAAACAAAACCGTGTGTGAAATTAATGCCATTTACTAATGGATACGTTAGATAATTTGCGAATCCATCAGTTAATAAGAATAAAAAGACAAACATGACCGGGAAAGTAAAAGCAAGCGTTCTAAACATCCATTTATCAGCCATTGGAGAAATGCCTTTATTTTCACCTTTCGCGTAGTAATGAAGCATAAAAGTAAATAAAGAAGTTGAAGCAAAAATAGCAAAGAACAAACCACCAAAAATTGTGGATAATATTTCTCTTGTGTTAGGAGTGATTTTAGCCCACAAATAAATGAAGCAGAACATGCCCGTTAAAGAAATAGAAAAGACACCAATAACAATTAATAATCTTTTCCATAATTTATCAAAAGATGTACTTGGTATAGCTTGTTTAATAAAAGTAACGCACCATTTAATGCCAAGCACTAAGGCTATCAAAGCCAATAATGCACATAATATAAAGCCAATCATTATTCGTATTTTCCTTTCTTTAATTCTTCTTTCAAGAATTCACCAGTGTATGATTTTTTATTTTTGCTCACTTCTTCTGGTGTGCCAGTTGCTACAACTGTTCCACCATTGTCTCCGCCATCTGGGCCTAAATCAACAATATAGTCAGCAACTTTAATCACATCTAAATTATGTTCGATAACTAACACTGTGTCGCCATGATCAACAATCCGATTAAGCACTTTTAATAAACGTGAAACATCATCCGCATGTAAACCAGTAGTTGGTTCATCTAAAATATATAGCGTTTTACCAGTTGGTTTTCTTTGCAGTTCATTAGCCAATTTAACTCTTTGAGCCTCCCCACCTGATAAGGTAGTGGCCTGTTGACCAAGTTTAACATAGCCTAAACCAACATCGCTTAATACTTGTAATCTCTTTTTAATAGAAGGTCTATTTTCAAAGAACTTTAAAGCGTCTTCGACAGTCATTTCTAAGACATCATAGATGTTCTTTCCTTTGTAAGTAACTTGTAAGGTTTCTTCGTTATAACGTTTACCAGAACATGCTTCACATTTAACATATACATCTGGTAAGAAGTTCATTGGAATGCGAGTAACACCTGCACCTTGGCAAGTCTCACAACGTCCTCCCACAACATTAAAGGAGAATCTACCTTTATCAAAACCACGAGCTTTGGCTTCAACAGTCTCCGCAAATAAGGCTCTAATATCGTCAAATAATTTAATATATGTGGCAGGGTTACTTCTTGGTGTTCGACCAATTGGTTCTTGTGTAACATCAATGATTTTATCTAAATATTCTACCCCTTCAATATTCTTTACTGGGCCCACTATTGTATCAGTTTTATTTAATGTCTTATAAATATAAGGATATAAAGTTTGATTAATTAAAGAAGACTTACCAGAACCTGATACACCTGTAATTGCAACAAAACAACCTAAAGGAATATCAACATTCACATTCTTTAAGTTATTACAACTTGCTCCTTTTATATGAATAAACTTTCCGTTTCCTTTTCTTCTCTTTTTTGGAATTGGAATATATTTTCGACCTGAAAGATACGCTCCAGTAATGCTATCTGGTGAATTAATTAAATCTTCCACACTACCTTGGCCAGTAATTTCACCGCCGTGTACCCCTGCGCCAGGTCCGATATCCACAATATAATCTGCCGCTTTAATAGTTTCTTCATCATGTTCTACAACAATTAAGGTATTGCCTAAATCACGCATTGATTTCATTGTCGCAATTAATTTTTGGCTATCTTTTTGATGTAAGCCAATGGAAGGTTCATCTAAAACATATAAAACACCAGTTAATTTTGAACCAATCTGTGTGGCTAAACGAATTCTTTGCGATTCACCACCACTTAATGTCATCGCCATTCTCGATAAAGTCAAATATTCTAATCCCACATCGCATAAGAAAGATGTACGGTTATCAATTTCTTTTAAAACCATGTTAGCGATATCATTTTGATTTTTGCTTAATTTATTTGGTAATTCTCTAACCCAATCTCTTAAATCCTTAATTTGCATTTGGGTCACGTCATAAATATTTTTATCATCAATTAAAACCGATAAAGCTTCTTTATTTAATCTTGCTCCATTGCAGGTTGTACACACAGTATCGTGCATGAATGTTTCATAATATTCTCTCATCCACTCAGAATTAGTTTCGCTATATAAACGATCTAATTTTGTTTTAATACCTTCAATATAACCAATACGATTATTGACGTTACCACTAGAAGATTTTAAAACATATTTATGAATCTCTGGTGAACCAAATAACACGATATGTTTTTGTTCTTTAGTTAATTCATTATATGGCACATTCATTGGGATATTATAAAGTTTACAAAGTAACTTAAATTCTTGCCATTCCATATTCGGTGTACCCACCATATGACGGTAGTATTTAACCGCGCCATTTTCTAAAGTCATGGACACATCAGGTACAATTAAATTTTCATCTGCCTCACGTTTAATTCCTAAACCCTTACAATCAGGGCAACAGCCTAAAGGAGAGTTAAAGGAGAATAATCTAGGTTCTAGTTTAGGAATTGAAAAACCACACTCTGGGCAAGTGTGTTTATCACTCACTACTTTTTCTTCAATATCAGAGAGAATAATTAATAAACCATGTGACCAATCTAAAGCGGTTTCAATGGATTCATAGATACGGCTTCTAGATTCTGGTTTAACAATTATACGGTCGACAATAATATCGATATTATGTTTTTTATTTTTTTCTAATTCATGGACATCTTCGATTAATTTATTTTCCCCATCAATTCTTAAACGCGAAAAACCATTAATACGTATCTTATCTAATACTTCTTTTTGCGTGCCTTTTTCTTGATGCACGACTGGCGCTAATAATTGGACCTTTGTGCCGACTGGATAGGACATTACAATATCCGTCATCATGGTCGGTGAAAAAGAAATAATTGGATTATGGTGTTTTGGACAATAAGGCACGCCAATACGACCAAATAACAATCTTAAAAAATCATATATTTCAGTGACTGTACCCACTGTACTTCTTGGGTTATGGGAAACACTTTTTTGATCAATCGCAATACTTGGTGATAATCCCTCAATCGCATCAACATCTGGTTTATCATAATTACCTAAAAATTGACGAGCGTAGCTTGAAAGAGATTCAACATATCTTCTTTGCCCTTCTGCAAATATCGTGTCAAACGCTAAAGTGGTTTTACCACTACCAGAAAGGCCACTAAAAACAATTAAAGAATCCTTTGGTAATTCTAAGTCAATATTCTTGAGGTTATTTTCTCTTGCCCCTTTAATAATAATTTTCTTTTCCATAATTCACTCTTCGTTATTTTATATAATTAACGAAAAATAGTCTATTAAAACGCACACATACACGCATATAAAATAAAACCTATACTTAGTATAGGCTTATATTTTTTTAATTACTTCGCTAAAGTTATGGTCTTTAATCAAATAGATATGTGAGAAATATTTTTTATCTTCCTCAGTCACCATTTCAATATTATCCATGAAATTTTCTAAAACATTTTCTGGAACTGGGAAGTCACGATTAAGATTTTGCTCTTGCACAATTTCTTTTGGTAAATTGAAGATGACTAAATCCATTTCGTTAAAATATGGTTTTAATTCTTCAGTTTTGCTAATTCTTAAATCGGTGGAAATATTAGTAGCGTCCAACACCACAATACCATTTGGATCAGTCGCATAGACTTTGGCTAATTGATAATACATTTGCCACATAATCTTATCAGCTTCAAAGTTTTGTTGATTTCCAGTAATTAAATCACGGAGTTGGTCAGAAGAAATAATATAGACATGGCCCTTTTTCTCTTCCCTTAATGAGCGAGAGAAGTAGCTTTTTCCGCTTCCTGGTACACCGCATAAAACAACTAACTTTGCCATAACGGAATTATAATAGCAAATCTCTTTTTCTATTAAAAGAAAAAAACAAGGAATTTTCCTTGTCTTTTATTTGATTAAGAATATTTAACTATTTAGCAAGCAAAGCCTCAACTTCTTCTTTAGTTAAAACTTTATCTTTACTCACTTTGCGCATAGCTTTTTTGATATCTGCTTTGACCGCTCTTAAGAGAGATTCTTGTTCTTTACGAGCAGCAATTTTTCTCTTAGTGGCGTTTAAGAATGTTTCAGGAATATAATCGGAAATAATTTTCTTTCCTTCTCTCCATTGACGATAATAGTATGTATGTCCTGAAATTTGTTTAACAGAAATATAACCAACTGGTAAAGCTTTAATATTTTCTTCAATTTGTTCTTTTTCGTTCATTAATGCGAGCAATAACTCGGCTTGTCTTTGTTCTTGTTTCATATCTATTAACCTACCGACTTTTATATTATTATAACAATATATTTTTTTCAATTAATAAATAATTAATTTTTTCTTTTAAAATGATGAGAAACAAAAAAACGGATAGATTTCTCTACCCGTTAATTTTGTGTTTTAGATATTAAAGACCAAACTTTTTGATTCTATCAAGTCTATCTTTAGCGTATTTTTCCGCTTTAGTTAAGAGTTCTTCAGCGTGTTCTGGATTAACACGTGGAAGTTGAGAGAATCTTGTTTCTGTCATCACGAAATCTCTAAATTTGCTGTAATCAGGTTCTTGCATATCTAAGGTTAAGCATGGTTTACCTTGTTCCGCATTTCTTGGATCATAACGGAAGATTGGGAAGTAACCACATTCAACTGCGAGGCGTTCTTGTCTCATGGAGTTAGATAAGCCACCCTTAATACCATGGTTAGCACATGGAGCATAGCAGATAACTAATGATGGACCATCATAGCTTTCAGCTTCTTTTAAGGCTTTAATTGCCGCAATTGGGTTTTTGCCTAAGGAGATTTGTGCAACATAGACATTACCATATGACATAGCAATTAAGGCTAAGTTCTTCTTCGCGGTAGTTTTACCACTTGCGGTAAATTTGGCGATAGAACCTGTTTGTGAAGATTTGGAAGATTGACCACCGGTGTTGGAATAAACTTCGGTATCAAGGACTAAGATGTTAACATCTTCTTCATTTGCGATAACGTGGTCTAATCCACCATAACCGATGTCGTATGCCCAACCATCACCACCAACAATCCAAATGGATTTATCTTGTAAATCTCTTTCGTAAGCAAGGACTTCTTTGACGCCTTCATCTTTACTAGCTTTCACTAAAGCCACTAAATCTTTAACGATTTGTCTACTTGCTTGACGGTTTTTAATATTGGCGAAGTATTCATCAATCTTAGCAGCTAATTCTGGTTCAACACCACGTTCTTTAGCAGCACTTAAGATTTCAATAATATGTTTAATCTTTGCGTTTGTGGCCACTCTCATACCATAACCGAATTCTGCGTTATCTTCGAATAAGGAGTTAGCCCAAGCAATACCTTGACCATCTTTATCAGTGCAGAATGGAGTTAATGGAGTAGAACCACTATAGATGGATGAACATCCAGTTGCATTAGCAACTAACATATCTTTACCGAATAATTGGGAAACTAAACGGTAGTATGGGGTTTCACCACATCCAGCACAAGCGCCAGAGATTTCCATATATGGCATTAAGAAACCAATACCTTTAACTGTTGCTTGTAAAGCAGTTGGTAATTTATCAGCTTTATATGTGACATGTTTGAATAAGTAATTTGCGCCTTCTTCTTGTGGGAATTGAGATTTAGCTTCCACCATTTCAATGGCGTTTTTGCCAATCTTATTGGCGTTACATTCAACAACACATAAGCCACAACCGACACAGTTTCTTGGAGAAACTTGTAAACGGTATTTCATACCTGGAACACCGATAGCTGGTGAAACAGCTTCTTTTACAATAGCTGGTGCAGCTTCTAATTCTTTTTCGTCTAATAAGAATGGACGAATAGTAGCATGTGGACAGACAAACGCACAGTTATTACATTGAATACATGCTTCTGGGTGCCATAATGGGACTTTATCAGCAATACTTCTCTTTTCTTGGAAAGTAATGTTGTTTCTCATTGTGCCATCGAGTAATTCATATTCAGTAAATTTACTGACTGGTAAGTCATCACCACCGAGGTTACCCATCACTGCGACATAACTATCGAAATAGTCATCGCCTGTTAATTTAGTTTCGGCTTTTGGTGATAAATTAGCCCATTCTGGATCAACTTTAACTTCTCTTAAGCCTTCAGTACCAGCGTCAATTGCCTTCCAGTTAAGTTCGACAACATCTTGGCCTTTCTTAGCATAAGATTTTTCAGCAAATTTCTTCATCCATTTATTTGCTTCATCATATGGCATAATGCCTTGATTTAAATAGAAGAAGGAAGCTTGGAGAATAGTATTTGTATGTCTACCCATACCAATTTCGCCAGCAATCTTATTTGCGTCGATAACATAGAACTTCGCATTCTTGGTGGCTAATTGATATTTAACACGGTTTGGCATGTTCTTGATTAATTCTTCATCAGACATGTCTGTATTAAGTAAGAAAGTACCGCCTTTCTTTAAATTCTTAACCATGTCGAACTTAAATAAATAAGTATCTAATGAGCAAGAGATAAAGTCAGCGTTTTGCACATAATATGTAGAATGAATTGGTGTTTTACCAAATCTTAAGTGTGAACGAGTAACACCACCAGCTTTACGAGAGTCGTAAGCGAAATACGCTTGTGCATATTGGTGAGTTGCGTCACCGATAATCTTAATAGATGATTTATTCGCGGAAACTGTACCATCACTACCTAAACCATAGAATAAGCAAGATGTGTAGTCGCCTTTCACGTGATAATCATTATCCACTGGGATGCTTAAGTGAGTGACATCATCATTGATACCAACAGTGAAGCCATTCCAATGTTCACCCTTTAAGAAGTCATAAACAGCCTTCATATCTTTTGGTTGAGTATCTTTACTAGATAAACCATAACGGCCACCGATAACTTCAACATCTAAGTTAGCTTCTTTAATTACTGCAACGACATCTTCATATAAAGGTTCGCCAGCAGCGCCCATTTCTTTTGTTCTATCTAAGACAGCGATTTGTTTAACTGTCTTTGGTAAGACTGCTAATAAGTGTTTAGCAGAGAATGGACGATATAAGTGAACTTTGACTAAACCAATCTTTTCACCTTTTGCGGTTAAGTCATCGATTACTTCAGTAATTGTTTCAGTGACAGAGCCCATTGCGATGATTACTCTATCAGCGTCTTTGCTACCATAATATGTAAATGGAGCGTATTCACGTCCTGTTAAGCGAGTTGCTTCTTTGAAGTATTTACATGCCACTTCAAGAACTTCATCCGCTTTCTTATTTTGCGCTTCTCTACCTTGGAAATAGACGTCGTCGTTTTCTGCACCACCGCGTGTAACTGGGTGAGTGTGTGGATTTAAAGCTCTTGCTCTAAATTCTTCGACTTTATCCATTCTTAATAACTTTTTCCATTCCGCATCGTCAATGAATTCAACGTTTTGGATTTCATGAGAAGTTCTAAAGCCATCAAAGAAATGACAAACTGGGTAAGCTGCTTCAATTGCAGTTAAGTGTGCAACGTTTGTTAAATCAGCGATTTCTTGCACTGAATGAGAACAAATCATTGCAATACCAGTTTGACGAATTGCGTAAATGTCTTGGTGATCGCCAAAGATAGATAATGAACGTGTCGCTAAGCTTCTTGCGGAAACATGTAAGACTGCTGGTAAGCATTCACCAACCCATTTATAAATGTTTGGGATCATTAATAATAAGCCTTGGGATGCAGTATAAGTTGCTGCTAAACCTCCAGCTTGTAAAACGCCGTGTACAGTACCAGAAGCGCCTGCTTCGGATTGCATTTCACTCACTTTGACAATGGAGCCAAAGAAGTTTTTACGGTTTTGTGAAGCGTAGACATCAATGTTTTCTGCCATTGGTGAAGATGGAGTAATTGGGTAAATGCCTGCTACTTCAATGTAGTTGTAAGAACCAAGTGCTGCTGCTGTATTACCATCTACAGAGAGCATTGTTTTCTTAATTTCTGCCATAATTTTAAAATTCCTTTCTTAAAAAATTACCAATATTAGTATATTGAGATAATTTTCACTTTACAAGCAAAGATAATAATATCTTTAAGATTTTTTAATATAAAATCAGCACTAGAAAATTTTTAACAAAAAAAGCAAATTTAAAAAGTGCATAAAAAAGAGAGAATTTTGTTCTCTCTAATTTTACTTACCTCTTTTTCTTATTTTACAGAAAGAATTGTTGGTGAATAAGCTTCTCCGGTTGGGGATAAAGTTGCCTTTAAATATGGGATTTCATATGTGATTGCACCATCTTTAACAAACTTTTCTAAATAGCCTTTAACAACAACTGTTTTTCCTGCTAATGAATCTTGTGTGGTATAGTCACCAGTGACACTAGAATCCATAACACCGGAATAGATATAAACTGGTTGACTATCTGCTTTCATATGGTTTTGGAAATAGCAGTTATAGGAATTATGCTCAGAATTATATCTTGAATCACCTAATACACCTTGCACTGTATATTCCTTATCAGTAATTCCGTTATCGTCTAATTTGCTAACGATTTCAATAAGTTGTTCAACAGTAATCGTGTCACCATAATTAGTAGAACCACCAGAGTTACCACCATTACCACCTTGGTTATTGTTACCATTTCCACGTGTTGCACATCCCATCATTAAGAAAGCTAATAATGGTAAAGCGAATAATTTTTTCATGTTTTTGTCTCCTAAATAATCTTTTACTAGTGTATCAAATCTGTTTTTAAAAGTAAGGCATAAGAAAAAAGACCCATAGGGTCTATTTTTTATTTTTTCTTTTTGCCTGTTCTTCGTTAATCAGTTTCTTTAAGATTCTTAAATCATGGTCAGTTAATTCAACACTTTTATCAATCATCCCACCAATAGACATCTTACGATAAACAAAGTCATTTACAGATTCATAATCATGTAATTCTTTTTTAGTTACTGAAGTAGAACGATTAATTGGTGTTTTCTTTTCTTCCTGGACAATGATGTAATCTTTAATTTGTGGAATTAATTCTAATAAGTTATATTCATAATCCATCACTAACATAGGATCAAAATAAGATAATGTATCCGTAATTACTTCTGGATAAATACCCACCATCTTAGACAATCTTTCTGCGGTGACATATTTAAATTTAGTTTTGCTCATCGCATTTAAATATTTCTTTAATGTGGAAACTGAAGGTTTGTTATTCATATCAATACCTCATTAATATAACAAATTTAGAAGAATTACGCAAAAGTATAGCCATTTTTAAAGGCTGCATAGAAAACATTTCTTGAGAAGAAATATCCTTTTGCGCTTTCAAGTACCCAATTAGTCTTATAGAAATCACCAACTGTAGAAGTACTGATAAAGCCTGATGAAGGCTTAGTAGTAATGCTTTGCAAACTACTTAAAGTAAATGTTTCTATCTTCGTCATTTGATTTGGTGAATAAGCATAATTCCAAGAATCAGTAATCACATAATAAGTCTTAGAACTAGATATAGAAGAAGAACTTATATCTGGATAATGAGCATAACTGCCACTTAGACATCTCGATGTTAAAATACTACCAGAAACACTCGCTATTGCGATATCGTTATCGAATGGTAATGATGTATATACATCATCATATGTTACAGTGGTCCCACTTGTTGGTAATTCACTTCTAAACTGAGAACCATTCACCGCTAAAGTAACTGTATCATTAATGCCTAATGCTTTTAGTCTTGCATTTGCTGCATCCACAAAGTATTTGTAATATAAATCAGCGGTGTATTGGTATCCACTACTTTTATTAATACCACTAAAGTTAGTGGCTAAAACTGCATCAGGTGCACCATCGAGGACTACATCGTTATAGTAATTAAATAATTCTTCCGTTGGAGCGTCATCTTGATAATTTTTACTACCATAATTAGAAGAAGCAGACGCTAAACTAGGAGTGCCAATCGAAAATGAATTATTATCAAAATCATAGGTAATGCTTAATGAGCACACCATTTGGCCATAGCATCCCGCTTGAATATGGTACAAACCATCATTATTTGTATAAGAAGTATGAGTATGCCCTTCAAAAACAATATCAACATACCCCGATAACGCACTTGTCGTGTCTGCGTCTCCACTAGAATGGACCATATAAACAATAATATCCGCTCCATTAGCCTTTAATGCTTCACTTTCTTTTTTAACTAATTCAGTCGCTTCACTACCAGTTTTAAAAATGTAGTTGCCTTTAACTGAACTAGATATAGAACTATAACAATCACCCACTGAACCAATTAAGCCAATATTTACGCCATTCTTTTCTACAATCATGCTACTAGTTGAAAGAATATCAAGTTGCTCACTACCATCACTTGTATAGACATTTGTACATAAGGTAGGAAAACGATTATTGCTGATTGTTTCGCCTAATTGTTCAGTGCCCCAATCAAATTCATGATTTCCCACTATTTGAGCGTCAAAACCCACTTCATTCATCCAATTTGACATAGACACACCATAAGTCATGTTAGACCACGCTGATCCTTGATATTGGTCACCACCGGATAATAACAAAGTGCCATCTGGATTATAAAATTCAGTCCATTTAAAGAAAGTGGATAATCTAGCAATGCCAGGCATTGAAGAATTAACATATTTAGCGTGTCCATGAATATCATTAATATAATTAATATCTATCTTAGTTTGACCGCTTCTAGTTGGCGCAACATAAGTTAAATCATTTTGATATTCAATCTTAATTGAATAAATAATAAAAGAACCAGCGGAAGCACATATACTAAAGAAAGTATTTTCCGTAGCGTCAGGTGTATAAGTATAAGTTTGACTACTTGTAATTGCTTCACCACCTTGAGCAGGTGATGTAATTAAAGAGTCTCTTGTTTTAAGTCTTAATTCTCCATATTGGCTCAAGCGGGCATAAGTAACAGTTATCGATTTTAATCCCGCAATCGCATCAACATTATTAATATAACCAGCGTTATCTATCTTAATATGAGCGTTACTAGTTTTGCTGACTCCATAGTAATAATAAGAATATTTACTATCAACTTTGTATGTACCACTTGTAGTAATACTACTAATCTCACTAGGAGTATTATTTTTATTTAAATTGATAACTGAAATATTACTTGGTAAATCGGACGCTTTATTTACTGTAACACTACAAATTGCCGACATATTCCCGTCTTTTGTAGTAACAATAATAGAAGCGCTACCTTCACTAACGCCTGTTACTAAGCCATTATTAACAGTAGCTACTTTTGTATTTGTACTAGACCAAAGTACTTCTTTATTAGTCGCGTTGCTAGGTAATACTGTCGCATTCAATACATAGGTGTCACCAATTGATATATTTATAGAACTGTTACTAAGTTCTACACCGGTAACATTAATTACTTCTCCACTAGGATCAACGGTGGAACCATCATCTGTTTTATTTCCAAAAGTAAATGAACATCCACTTAAACCAAGAGTGAGTAATAAAGGGATAATGAATAGTTTCTTTTTCATAGAAAATCCTCAAACTTATAATACACTTATTTATAAAAATAAACATCTACACATTAGACAAATTTAACTATTATTTTTATTTGCATCAAAATTTTGCCGTAAATAAGAACAAAAAAATAAAAACGCAACAGTTGCCTGTTACGTATTTAGCAATTTGGTGATCCCTAAGGGATTCGAACCTTTGACCCACTGATTAAGAGTCAGTTGCTCTACCAGCTGAGCTAAGGGACCAGATGGATTGCTAGATTATAATATATTAAATAAAAATACATTTCAATAGAAAACAATATCAAAGTAAATAGGCAAAATAGGCTATTTCAAGCAACAAATAATAAAGAATGAATCTTTCACTTATAATAAAAAGATGCGCTCGGTAGCGCACCAATTTATTATTTATAATACTGATAAAATTTACTATCGAAGAACTTTGTTTGTTTTTCGCTAGTCGCGTCTACGATATTAGTTGTCCCTTTTTCGTAATAGTTTTTGCTTCTACCAGCACCCACCATAGTCATATCATTTACACCATCAGTAGTGAATGTCATATCGCCATTAATACCATTCCAATAAACATTTGTGGTCGTTTTTTTAATTCTTCTCACTGTTGATGAATTAGGATGATTTTGTTCACCATTACCACTACCTAACACTACTTGGTTAGGAGCGCATACGCTATCTAACATTGCCGTAGAAATGAAAATCATTTCAGGTCTAGTCCAATCTAAGAAATCATATCCCATTGATGTTGAACTAGCGTGATGTGTTGCTTTTAATAAAATACGCTTATTCTCATCCTTAAATAGTTTTTCATGATTAGCAATAATGGATTTTTCACCATATGTGGTATCAATATCACCACACATCACGATATTCCAATATTTATATTCAAGAACAAAGGATACTGATGTGGTATTAGGATTGTCTGTTCCACATGATGAATTAGGAAATACATCATCATAGTAATAATCATTCTTAAGCCAACGTAATGTTAAATCATTATCTTTATCAATTTTTAATGTTTTGCCCACTTTCATTTGAGAAAGAACACTATTGTAGGTAGCACCACTATTTACCCAACTATTTCTTTTGTTAATGTATTGATTCACATAACTAGAATTAGAAATATGATCCGTTCCACTAGTGTTATATGTATAACCATAATCCACTATTTGGTTAACTTTAAAATCATCTAACGCTCCCGCAATAATACCACCAATATGGTCACCATGTGGGTGAGTGACTACTAATAAATCAATTGTTTTATCAGTAATTTTATTCTTTAAAACTTCTTTTACATGACTCGCATCATCTCTACTACCAGAATCAACAACAATATCATAATTACCATATTGAATAAGTGTTGATTCACCATATTCGTCGCTCATTTCAATAGAAGTTAATGTTAAAGGATTACCAGGTTCGTAATTAGTTTTCTTGCTTCCACAACCTATTAATGAAGTAGTTAGCAAAGAAAGGATAAGACCATATAATTTTATATTCATAAAAATACCTCGAAATCATTATAACAAAAAAGAGTGTTCACGAGGAACACTCTTGATTGCAATATAATTACTTTCTTTTATTTAGCAACAGTGTAGACTTCAATTTTATTGACTCTGCATTGTTTGCCTAAAACAAACACTAAGGAAGTAGCTTCTGCATCTAAAATAATAGTAGCAGTTAAAGCTTCTGTATCTTGTGTGAATGAAGCACCTGTAAGTGTTGGTTCATTATCAGTTCCGCTAAATGAATATTTAGCACTATCATAGCTAATAACTACCTTTTTAAATGCAGCAGTATAGCTAATTGTGTCTTGAGAACCAGCATATAATCTAACAGATGTATAGGTTGATAACCATAAATTACAAGCAGTAGAAGATTTATTTTGTTCGTTAAGTAATGTGACACCCTTATCTGAATAAGTAACACGTTTACTAGCAGAAATTTCATCATTAACTACCATATCAGTGTTTTTATTAAAGCTTAAAGTAGCAGCTAATGTGTAATTAGTAGCAGCAGCAGTAACTGTAACGTTGAATGTGGCAGAAACACCTTCTTTAGCAGTTGCGGTAATAACAACATCACCAGTAGCGACACCTGTAACTTTACCAGATGCAGAAACAGTAGCTTTAGTTTCATCAGAAGAAGACCAAGTAACTTTTTGTTTAGCTTCAGCTGGTGCAACAGTAGCGCTTAATTGTAAAGTTTCGTTAACTTTAACACTTGTTGCGTCACCTGCAGAAGTAACTGTAACGCCTGTTGGTTCAGCCCAGACTTTAGCTTCTGTAACTGTGTAAGAAGAGCCTTGACCTAAAACCATACGGCAGTTGCCACTTGATGTAGCGGCTAACATACCGACGATTTCTAATTTGTCGCCTTGATTGATTGTACCAGCTAAGTTAGCGATATCTTCGGCTGGGAGAAATTTTTCAACTTTGACAGCTAAAGCAGTATTAGCACTATCTGTCATTTTGAAATTCATGTATAAGTCACTTGATAAAGCAGTGGATGGAATTGTGTAGTCAGCATCAGCAACTAATTCAATCTTAGCTAATGTACCAGCATTTGCGTTTACAAGATTTGCTGGATCGCTAACAACGACTGGATTAACTGTTTCGCCAACTTCAGCAATTGTTAAACATTTTGCATCAACATCATAACCATCAGGATAAGCTGTTAATTGAATAGAACCAGAATATGCGGATGATTGAGCATAGATTTCAACATATGAACCAAGTTTGTGTTCACCTAAATCTTCATTTCCGGTTTTTTCAGTATTTGTGTTGAAGTTATAGCAGTATAAGAATTCACCATTACGGTAAATTGCAGTTGTGCTACCACTGTTCCAAACAACTGTTCCACGGACTTTGTAGTATTCACCGACTGTGCCGGCTTTTACTTGTGCGAATGTGGATTCGCCTTCAGTTAATTCCTCTTCCCAAGGTTTTACTTCCTTTTTGTTACCGCAACCTGTCAATAAGGCAACAGCAAGGAATGGTAATAGAATAATTTTTTTATTCATTATGAATTATTTCCTCCTTTTCTAATACCATGAATTTGTTCATAAATAATGATTAAAAACAAATAAATAATTATCGATAACCTTACTTACATTGTTCTTATATTATTATTCATGTCCACTAATAGTTTCGCACAATTTATCACTTTATTAAATAAATATTTAAGAAAATAAAAAAATAACGGGACCCCGTTTTGGGATACCCGTTATTAATGTAGTTTATTATTAGTCTGCTAATGAGAAGCAAGCTGTGCCTTTCACAGGAGCAAGGTATGGAGCGTTATACCAGGTTAAGTGACCCGTAAAGTTCACTTTTGTGCTATCACATGTCCATGTGGCAAACATTGCTTGTAAAGCACTAAGTTCACCTAAATGGTAGGATATAGACATTCCAACTGAAGCACCAGTAGAATCTTTAAACCAAACATAAGTATGGCTGCTTAAAGTTGTATATTCATTAGTGTGTGTAGATGGAATAGTAGTATTAGAACCACCGATAGTAACAAATGTTAAGTTATTCATCTTTACTAAGGCACCATCTAATGTCTTTAAAGTGGTTTCGTTGAATGTACCAGCGGCAATTTCAGTATAGTCAGGTTGGCTAACTGTGTATGGCTTGTTATCAACAAGCACTTCTGCAGCTGTAACTCTTCTCACAAGTGTTGGTTTAACTTCCATTAAACCATTATATGGGCTAGCAAAGCCAGCCACTTGCACTAAATCACCAACTTTTAAGTTATATGTAGTCCAGCAATTACTTAATTTATTAGCATAGAGCATTAAGCCAGCCTTACCATCAGCGATGTAAACACCACTATATTCATGGTCTTCACCATGTGCACCACTAATATAACCATAAGTAATAATATTGTCAGATTCTTGAATAGTACCAGCGGCTAAACCTGCACGATAATCAGCAAGTTTATAAGTTGTACCAGTTAAAGTTGTTTTGTTCATGTAGGTGTGATATGTTAACTTGCCTTCAAATTTTTTCCATTTCATGGTTAAGGTAATATCTGAAGAATATTCATCTTCTGATGCGTACACACTATCAGGAACTAATAATACACGAGAAGTATCTTTTGAATAAGCAGATTTACTCCAGTGGCTATCAGAGAAAGACCAACTAATTTCTGGTTGTACAGTCGCATTTTTTCCTTTACGTCCAGGAACTGTGTAAGTATATTTCTTGACAGCATTAAGAGAATCGCCACCTTCTAATTGTTTAGTGGTACCTGGTTCAAATAAACCACCGCTAGGATCAAGTAATAATGTGGAATCACTGATCATTGTGTCAAAAATTTCTTGATCAGACATTCCGTTACTACCACAACCAGCTAATGAACAAACGATTAATGGTAATAAGAATAAATATTGTTTTTTCATAGAGAATACCTTTCTATTCTTTTATTTGTCTTGGATATAGTTATAGTTAGCGTAGTTATTCCCTAATTGAATTTGGAATTTTTCAAAATATCTAGCTAAATAACCTGTTACAGTGAAAGTCTTTCCCACTGGAGATTCACTACTGTTTACATCAAAAGCATCATCTGTACCAAATCTAGCAGGTGAAATATATGGGCTTAATGTTGCATCGATTCTTAAATTGGTAAGAATCTTAGCTCCATCTTTACCAGTGATATATGCATAAACTGTATAGGCTTTAGTGTCTGTACCTTGTTTATACCAATATTGTTCACCACTAGCTTTCCTTTGCATAACTGATTCTTGATCGTCATCAGTGCTGGTGGAAACTGCTCTGATGGTGACATCAACTTTCACCCAGTTATATTGATAATTGAGTAAATCAGTGTAGTAGCATTCATCGGTTCTATTAGCAGGATCGATTGTACTGCCATCAATACTAACAGGAGTAATATCTTTATTTAAATCAGCATAAGTTAATTCACCAGATTGATATTTATGAGACCACTTAAGTGATTCTTTATAAGTATCAAAGTTAGTTTCAGTAAGAATGCGGAAAGCAGTCTTACCAGTAGAAGATGTCTTTAAGTCAGATAGTTGCACGTTACCGGAATAGGTAGTTGCACGACAATAGAATCTAACTACTAAGCCAACACCAGTTCCATCTCCACCATACTTTTTAGAAGCATTTTGTAATGTGGAACATAAAGCAGAGTTATAACCAGCATAAGCATATAAGCCAGTGTATTTAGCGCTTTCACCTTCGGCTGCGTATTGTTCTTCATCGATTAAGACATCTCTTAAGAACATATTATCGCCTTGAATACCAACTACTAAGGCAGTAACGATTAATTGATAGCCAGAGCTACCTTCATCAGTAATACCAATTTCATCGTAGTGATGAATAATACCCCATAAGGAATATTCATAAGTTGTGGACTTGTAATCGTAATCAGTATCTTCTTCACCATACACACGATAACCACACTTTTCCGCTTTTGCGGCAGCTTTTTCAAATGCTGAACGATAATTACAGATATGACTATCTAAGAAGTTTTGGTTTCTGGAATAACCTTGTTCAACTAATTCAAGGTTTAAATTTCTCCATTTAGATGAAGAATCTTTACGATACCAAATGAACGCTAACCAACGGTTACCAGAACTATCTCTTTCGCCAAATACGTTCACATCAGTAATTAAAGCAATGTTATAAACAGTTTTACCAGTAGCAGCAGTTTCTTCATCTGCCTTTTCTTGGGCAGCTGTTAAAATTTTCTTGGTAAAATTGCTTGCTTTTTTACCCCAAGGTTCTACCTTTGCGGTAGATTCTGGAGTGTTAATCCCTAAGAAACGAGTTTTAATAGAGACTAAAGCTTTAGAAGCATCCACATAGCCAGCTTGTGTGAAGTTAGCAGTGTCACCATCAGTAACACTTCTTAAAGTTACATAACCATAATGGTCTAATGTAGATGAATCACTACCAGCAAACTTTTTGCCTTCAAGAGAATCTTTTTGCGCAAAATCAAGTTTGTCAGTATATGGAGTATCGACTGGGTCGTCTCCGCTACGGACAGCGCATTTACCACTAGAATTACATCCAGTGAGAAGCATGCTTACCGCCGCCATTAAGAATAATAATTTTTTCATACGCATATATAACCTTATTATTTCTTAATATAATCAGAAAGTTTTTTCAAAACATCGTTAATGGCTTCTTGTGGGGTTTTACCTTCTAAGAAGACATAGCCAGGAATGGAAGCAACTTCTGTACGAATAGAAGCAGAACCAGCGAATGGTTGATCGACGAATTTTGTCCAATTTTCACTTTCTTTAACATAGTAATCAACGTTAATCTTCGCTGTTTGTCCTTTAATACTTTCCGCCTCATTAGCAGAAGAATAAGAATCTTCTAACCAAGTCCTATAATCGACATAGTCCTCAGTTACGCCTTCCCACATGCCACCATTTTCAGCATAAGAACAAGATGGGTAATAAGAAGTTTGACTACATAAGTAACCATTCGCGTACTTGGTTAAGAATTTTAAAAGCATCCAAGAAGCTAATCTTTCTTTTTGGCTACCTTTATCTAATAAGGCTAAGTTAGCACCTTGAGAAATAACATACTTGTTTTCTTTGTCCACATAAGGAACTGGAGCAGCTTTAATTTCAAAAGCGTTACCAGCAGGTGCGGAGTTAGCGACACCAGCGGATGAACCTAATGTCATAACTGTCTTAGAGGCTTTAAATGGATTAGAACCATATTTTGCTTCACCCCAGTCACTTGGAATGCCAAATGTATTGTTATCATACATCGCTTTTAAACGATTAAGGCCATTAATGGTTTCTTGACTATTAAAGGAGACATAACCATGTCTATCTTCTTTATCATAATAGGTATATTCACCACCATTTTGTCTCACAGTGGTAATAAATAAGTTTGCTTGAGAGTCATAAGAGAATGGCTTAAAGCATTCTTTTTTAGCGTGTCCTTCACTACCCCATTCAAAAACACCGGTTAAATTTAAGACAATGTCATCAGTGTTTGTAGGAGCCTTTTTAGTCACGCTACCATCCTTTAATAAATAATTATCGTAGACACCCTTTGTCTTTAATAAATTAAGAATTTCTAAACCAACACCATTGAGTTCATCATAAGTGGCAGGAACATAGATTTTGTTCTTTAAATCTTCTTGGTTAGCACACCAATCAAAGAAAGTGGAGTTATAAATCAATACTTCAGTAGATTTGTTAAATGGAACACCTAATGTATAAGGATTACCATCATTATCAAATTCAATGGATTGATTTTCTTTCATGTAGTCAGAGTAGAAATCAGAAATTTTAAAGGATTCACCTTCCGGTTCAAACACACTATGAACATCATTTTCGAAATAATAATTTAAACGAACAATAATGTCTTGATTCACATAACTTGCAAAGTGGTCAGGATAGCCAACAATTAAGTTTGGATATTTGCCAGATGTTGCCGCTAATGTGGTAGCGTTTAAAACGTTATCATATGAACCTTTTGATTCATATCTCACCTTAACACCAGTTAAAGCGGTAAATTCATCTAAAAGAGGTTCAAGTGCTTCATTAATTGAACTACCAAATCCGGTCCAAAATTCAATTGTTGTGCCACTAACATCAGCAGTAAAGTCAATATCATAAGCAAAATTATTTCTCCAGCTAGCCTTACAGGCTGAGGTCGCAACCGCGACCCCACCTAATAAGCTCACAGCTAGAACGGATGGAATGATTTTATTTGTTTTCATTGATCATATCCTTTCTAAGCGTAATTACGCTTTCACGTAGTCAGTAATCTTTCTATAAACAGCATCAAGAATAGCTTGGTCGTCGTTATTATATTCGCCAGCAAAGATATATCCTGGGATATAGCCAATTTCAGTACGAACAGAAGAAGAACCACGGAAGCCTGGATCAACGAATTTACTCCAAGATTCAGTAGCATAAACTTGAGAGTTAATCTTTGCGGATTCTTGTTGTAATATTGCGTTTCCATCAAATGAATCATTTAAGTATTCTTGATATTCATCAGAATTATAAGCATAGTTACATGTTGGGAAATAACCTGTACCAGCAGCGAATGCACCGTTGGCTTGTTGAGATAAGTAAACGATTAATTTCCATGCAGCAACTTTTTGTTTTTCAGTACCCTTATTGAATAAGGCAAGGTTAGTGCCTTGAGAAATAACATATGCTTTTGTTAAGTCTTTTTGTGGAACTTGTGCGGCTTTTGTGGTGAATGTTGTACCAACAACATTGCTTAAACCACCAGTAGAGCCAACATTTAATAAGGATTGACCATTCTTAAATGGGTTAGAACAATAAGATTCTTCACCAAATGTCGCAGCAATACCAATTAAACCATTGTTCCATAAGTCACGTAACATACCCATTGCTTCTAAGGTCTTTTCTTTATTACCTTCATCATTAAAGACAGCGTAACCTTTACCAGTATTTGTGGTATCGACTTCGGTATATGTACCACCATATTGTCTTACTAATGAAATGAATAAGTTTTCTGTAGAGTCATAAGAGAAGAAATGGAAATTTTCTTCAGTAACAGCAGAACCATCATAAACAACAGTTGTGTTAGCGGCAGTAGCAGCATCAGTTGTGTCATAAACATTACCATCAGCGCCTAAGTATTTGCCATAAACACCTTTGGCTTTGAATAATTGTTTAACTGCTAAACCAACAGACTTAACTTCAGCCCATGTTTTTGGAACAAAGATATCAGTTGTGGCAGTAGCAGCCCATTCAAAGAAGTTACTGTTATAACACATAACTTCAGAAGATTTATTAAATGGTAAACCTAAGACATAGCCTGTACCATCTTCTTTAAATTCTAATGTTTCGTTTTCAGTTAAATAGTCTGTATAGAAATCACTATAATTTAAAACTTTAAGTCCATTAGCGTCTAAACCATCAGCTTTTTCACGTTTATGATCATTTTCAATAAGACCATCTAAACGGAGCTGAATATTACTGGTAATGTAACCAGCAAAGTGATCTGGATAACCAACCGCTACATTTGCGTATTCTTTCTTTGTAGCAGATAAGTTAATTGCAGTTTGAAGATTGGAATAACCACCTTTGGTTTCATATTCCACGGTGATACCTGTCTTTGTCTCAAAATCATCGATAAGTGTTTCAAGAGTTTCATTAACTGAAGAACCAAAACCTGTCCAGAATGAGATTGTTGTTCCTCTTGTGTCAACTGTGACATCAAGGTCATATGTGTCAGCGGAGCCTAAACCGCCGGTTTGACAAGCTGACATACCTAATGTTGCAATTAAGCAAACAGGAGCAAGGATTGATAAAAGCTTTTTACTTTTCATAATTGTTTGTCCTTTCTTTTATCCTTTAATACCGGAACGTGATACACCACGCATAATATATTTTCTAAAAATTAAGAAGAATATAAATAGCGGAATTGTCGCGAATAATGAACCAGTCACTTTGGCTGGATCATCAGTGCTAAATTCACTACTTTGGAACTTCGCCATTAAGCCGTTAGAGACTAAGTGCATATCATTACCAAAGTATGGGTTAGTACCGGATGCCACTAATTGTGGCCAAATATAAGCATTCCACGCACCCATGAGGGAGAGAATCATAATTGTTACAATTGTTGGCATAGCAATTGGAATCATACATCTCCATAAATAGGAGAAATGCCCATAGCCATCCACTTTTGCAGCTAAGAATAATTCATTAGGAATTTGTTGGAAGGTTTGTCTTAAATAGAAGATATAGAAGACAGAAACGCCGTGCACTAAGATTAATGCAGCGTATGTATCTTTCCAGCCTAAGGCCATTGTGGTTTGGAAATTAGTAATCATCATCATTTCACCTGGAATCATCATTGTGCCAAGTAAAATAGTGAAGATGACGTTTTTACCTTTGAATTCAACTCTCGCAAAAGCGAAAGCGGCTAATACGGAGGTAACAACCGTAAATACTGTTGAGCATACAGCAACAATAATTGTATTGAGGTAATAAGTACCAAAGTCACCAGATTTACCCATGACTTTCACAAATTGTTCAAAGGAGAAGTTAGTAGAATTAAGGAACAAGACTAATTGTCCTTTTTGTTCTTCTAAGTTGTATGCAGTTGTGGATTTAAATGAGGTAATTAACATGTAATAGAAAGGGATAACGATAAATAAGCCCATTAATGTTAAGAAACCATAGAGTAAAACTTGAGTAATAATCTTTTTTGCTTTATAGGTGCGCATTTGTGCTGCACTAGCAAAGTATACTTCATGTTCAGCCATACTTATCTCTCCTTTCTAGTAATGCACTCTTGATTTGCTTACTGCAAATTGAACAAGAGTTAATAACAAAATAACAATCAATAAAATAACGGAACCAGCAGCGGCACGGCCGATAGCGGATTCATTAGTAGATTGCATATATTTGTAGATGAAACCAACGATAGTAATCCACTTTGTACCGTCAGTACCACCAAAGTCAGTAGCACCACCACCGAATAAGGCGATGATTTGTGAATAAGATTTACAGGCACCAATAAATGATGTAATCGTAATATACAAAATCTGTGGTGAGAGTAATGGAATCGTGATTCTACGGAAGATAGTTGCCTTTGAGGAACCATCAATACGCGCAGCATCATAATATTGTTTATCAATTGTGGCTAAGCCACTCATGAAGACGAGAATTTTGAAAGCGATACCATTCCAAATGGAATAAATAACGATAACAACAAACATGCTCCATTTATTGGCAGAATCACCTAACCAGTTCACTGGAGAGGCGCCAAACCAACCGATGAGGGTATTAAATAGACCAGCCGAACCATCAGAGAACATGACATTAAACACCATGCCCAAAGCGATTGAGTTAGTCACATATGGTAGGAAGAATACTGTTTGATAGAAACCTTGTAAAGGCTTAATCGAATGTAAACAGACAGCAAGTAATAAACCAACAAGAATTGTTAATGGAACTTCCACAATAACAATAATCGCGGTGTTACCCATGGCTTGCCAGAATAATGGGTCGCTAAATACTTTAACGTAGTTAGTAAAACCAATTGATTCAACAATACCAGAACGAGAATTGCTAAAGGAAGCTATGTAGTTAACAATCGCTAAAGATGAGTTACTACCACCAACCCAATAGAAGTTATTAATGAATGAGATCATGATTGAGTTGATAATTGGATAAATCATAAACACAATCAAGAAGATTAAAGCTGGGATTAAAGCAATCCAACCCTTTAACCATTCAGGCATAATCCATTTGTGTTGCTTAACTTCAAGATAACCTTTATTAGTTACAGAATCTAAATAAGGGGTTTCTAAAGTTGCTGTGCCGTTAGCATCAACGAGTATTTCTTCATTCCTTTCTTTTAAATTTGCCATAATTTTTAACCAAATAACTTAAAGTTATTTAATCCTTTCGCCAGATTCTTCAAAAACATAGAAACGTTTTGCTGAGAAATGAAGTTCATCTTTACCAATAACATCTTTCCATGTTTCACTTGGAATAATAATCTTCACATTAGAAGATTGTCCTTTAATGGAACCAATCACAGAGACATCACGTCCAACGTGTTGGACAAAGTTCACATCAACTGGTAATTTACCTTTTGCATCGAGTGTAAATGCTTCTGGACGAACACCGATTTTCACGGTGCGGTCACTCTTAATAACTTCTTCGTCTTCTTCCACTACTTCAAGTTGAGGATTAAGTAAAGCGCGTTTGGCTTTATGATCTAAACCTTCAAGTTTTTCTGGATGTGCTTCTAAGTCAGCGCGATATTCTTCTGGAGTAATTCTAGTGCCTTTAACAAATGTGTATTGATGATGGATAAAACCGTGATAATCTTCTTCATAACATTTGTCAGTATCAAAGACATGTCCATCAACATATAATTTGCCGCCTTTGATTTCTCCATCAAAAATATTGATAGCTGGGGAACCAAGGAATTTAGCGACGAATAAATTAACTGGTTCATCATAAACTTTTTGTGGTTCATCAATTTGTTGAATAACACCAAAGTTCATAACAACAATAACGTCAGAAATAGACATTGCTTCTTCTTGGTCGTGTGTAACGAAAATTGTAGTAATGCCAGTTTCTTTTTGAATACGTCTAATTTCTTCACGAGTTTGTAATCTCAAACGAGCATCTAAGTTAGATAATGGTTCATCTAACAATAAAACACGTGGAGATTTAGCTAACGCTCTTGCGATAGCGACACGTTGTTGTTGACCACCAGATAATTCTTTAGGTTTTCTTTCTAAATAAGGTTCGATATCGACTAATCTCGCCATTTTATGTGCGATTTCATCCTTTTCTTCCTTAGTTAAACGTCTCTTAGTTAATTGAGCGTATCTAACAGGATCTTGCTCTTTTACAGCTTGAAGTTCAGCAGTTGCTTTATTTAAGGCGCCTTCTGCTTCTGCCAATTCTGCAGCTGCGGTTTCAACCGCATTTGCATATTCAGACAAATCTTCTTCAGCAGCCTTTTGAGCTTTAGCAAGTGCCTTTTGAGCACCTGTAAGATTTCTCTGTGCTTCCTTCACACGAGTTTTGAATGCTGATAATGGGTGAGGGAAACGTACATTGTCTAGTGGGAAAGTGATATTTTGTTTCACGCTAAAATGTGGATATAAAGCGTAGTTTTGGAAAACTAAACCGATACCACGATTTTCTGGTGGAACATTTGTCACATCTTCATCACCAAACCAAATATGGCCTTCTGTTGGTTTATGTAAACCCGCAATCATGTAAAGAGTTGTTGATTTACCACAACCTGAAGGACCAAGTAAACCGACTAACTTGCCATCAGGAACAACAAAAGACATGTCACTAACAGCAGTAGTCTTGGAACCTTTCTTACCAATAAAAGTCTTAGTAAGATGTTCAATTTTTACTTCCATAGAGATAACTCCTTTCTCTTTGTAATTATGGAATAATTCACAATATGAGTTTAACACAATATTTTTACTCACAAAAGAAATAATTGTGTGTATGTATATGTGTGTAAAAAAACTAAAAAAGGTCAACCATATATTTAGTTAACCTTCTTTTATTTATTTTTGTAATTATCGTTTTTATAAAGAATTGCTTCATCACGAACTTGATTTGGATCATTGCTAACCGCAGGTTTAATTTCCTTAATTCGACCTTTTACAATATCTTCATCATTAGCATTATCAAATATTTCAGAATGTACTTTATCAATCACTATTGTGCCTGCCACTAAATCATGTAATGCAAAATGTTTTTTGGTAAAGATAGAACATGTATAACTCACTAAGGTAAATAATGTGACAAAACCAAGCATCCATAAGCTTAAGCCAAAGATTAAATATGCGACAAAGATTACTGCTATCGGTAATAAGAATCTTGGAATTAATTGATATCGTTTATAACGATACCCAATCTTATTAGCTAACCCAAGATGGAACATGCGTTTGCCAAGAGTTTCACCGTTTTTGGCACAGATTGGAATAATAAAATAGAAAATTAAAGCTGACAAAGCAAAACTACAAAGTATTGGGTAGGTATAGAAGTGTTTATAGTATTGGTTTTGCACTTTAACAACAAAACTACGATTTGTTAAATTTAATATCGCAATTGCGTAATAATAAGTTTCATTTTCTGTATTTGCACTATCAGAGATATAAAAGTATTTAATTAATTTAGCTTGGTCTTCTTCACTAATAGCAGAAGTCGCATCATTATTTTGACATTTTGGTAAACCAATCACTTCTGTTAAGGTTTTACCTTCGTTGTCTAGTTGATAAGCAAATAATTCAGGTCCTTTTTCTTTTACTAATGTATTTAAATTTTCTAAATCAGAATAAATCTCTTTTATGTCTTTTAAACCTAATACATGAGTATTAAACCAATAAATAGGTGTGTTATTTTCATCATAAACCATTCTATCTTCTTCAGGTAAATCTTCACTAATTAAATAAGTAGAATAATACTGATAGAACATATTTTGATAGCCTTCATATGTATCATAAGTAATAGGTTCTATTGATGTTTTTTCATCATTGTATTTCATTAACCCACTATCAACGATATAACCATAATACTGTTCTTTAGCTTCTTTGACATAAGGAGAATTCATACAAACAACATTTTGGGTGAATAATAATAAGCCAAAAAAGACAAACGCCATGATCGCTGCGTCCACAATAAATGCCACAAAACGAGCGAATAGACCAGCATAAGCTACATTATCTAAACCATCGACTGTATGACGTTCAATTGTGCGATTATTTTCTACCATGCTTAGACTATAACATATTTTATTAAAATATAAAATTAGTTAAATAATAGTTTACATAAAAAAGCCCATCCGAGGATGAGCTTATTTTATTAATAAATTTATAACTAAACTTATTTAATGATTTCGTTGACTGTACCAGCACCAACTGTACGGCCACCTTCACGGATGGAGAATTTTGTACCTTTTTCCATAGCGATTGGGTGAATGAGTTCGACGGTTAATTCAACGTTATCACCTGGCATAACCATATCAACACCAGCAGGAAGTGTAATAACACCTGTGACGTCTGTTGTACGGAAGTAGAATTGTGGTCTGTAGTTTGTTAAGAAAGCTGTATGACGGCCACCTTCTTCTTTGGTTAAAACGTAAACAGAAGCTTTGAACTTGCTGTGTGGGGTAACGGAACCTGGTTTAGCAAGAACTTGACCACGTTGGACTTGATCACGGTTGATACCTCTTAAAAGGACACCAACGTTATCACCAGCTTGGACGAAGTCACATGTCTTACGGAAGGATTCGAGACCTGTAATAACGGATTTTTGTGTTTCTTTAATACCAACGATTTCAACTTCGTCACCGAGTTTAGCACTACCACGTTCGACACGGCCTGTAACAACAGTACCACGTCCGGAAATGGTCATAACGTCTTCGATAGCGAGTAAGAATGGTTTGTCGGTATCTCTGGTTGGAGTTGGGACATAAGCATCAACAGCGTCCATTAATTCGTGGATAGCTTTCTTTGCTTCTGGGTCACCATCTAAGGCTTTACGTGCAGAGCCACGGATGACTGGGACGTCATCGCCTGGGAAACCATAACTATTTAATAAGTCACGGACATCCATTTCGACTAAGTCTAATAATTCTGGATCATCGACTAAGTCAGTCTTGTTGATAAAGACAACGATGTATGGAACACCAACTTGACGTGCTAATAAGATATGTTCACGTGTTTGTGGCATAACACCATCAGTACCTGCAACAACGAGGATTGCGCCGTCCATTTGGGCAGCACCGGTGATCATGTTCTTGACATAGTCAGCGTGCCCTGGGCAGTCGACGTGTGCGTAGTGTCTTTTTGCGGTTTTGTATTCAATGTGGGCTGTGTTAATTGTAATACCACGAGCCTTTTCTTCTGGTGCAGAGTCAATTTGTGCGTAGTCTGTAGCAACAGCACCACCTTCTTCTGCGAGGACAGATGTGATAGCAGCAGTTAATGTGGTTTTACCATGGTCAACGTGACCGATAGTACCAATGTTAACGTGTTCCAATGATCTGTCAAATTTTTCTTTTGCCATATAAATGAAACTCCTTTCGTTCTATATATTTCGATGTTTCACAACACCTTCATAATATAGCAATATTTTGTTATATGCAATACCTTTCAAGGGTATTAAGCAATACTTTTATCGAGCAGACATGCCACTCTTTTTGATAATTTCTTCTTGGACGAATCTTGGTGTTTCGCCATAATGATCGAATTGCATCACGTAGTTTCCTCTACCTTGAGTCATACTACGTAAGTCAGTAACATAACCGAACATTTCGGAAAGTGGTACTTCAGCTTCGATTGTTTTTGCGTTAGCACGTTGAGATTCACCCATCACGTTACCTCTACGACGAGAGATGTCACCAATGACATCACCATAGTATTGGTCTGGGATAGTAACTTCAATCTTCATGATTGGTTCAAGAATGACTGGGTTACATTTTTTAGCGGCTTCTTTTAAAGCCATAGATGCAGCAATCTTATATGCAGATTCAGAAGAGTCAACATCGTGGTAAGAACCATCGAATAAGGTAGCTTTAACATCAATGACATCAAATCCTGCTACTAAGCCTTTCTTTAAGGCATCGACTAAGCCATCTTGAGTTGGTTTAATGTATTCTCTTGGAACACTACCACCGACGACTGCGTCAACGAATTCAAATCCTTTGCCTGGGTTTGGTTCAAACTTGATCCAAACGTGACCATATTGACCACGACCACCAGATTGTTTGATGTATTTACCTTCACAGTCGGCAGTACCACGAATGGTTTCTTTGTATTCGACTTGTGGGGCACCAACGTTAACTTGGACGTTGAATTCTCTTTTCATACGATCAACGATGATGTCTAAGTGTAATTCACCAACACCAGCGATGATGGTTTGACCTGTTTCAGCGTTTGTACGAACTCTGAATGTTGGGTCTTCTTCGGCCAATTTTTGTAAGGCAATAGCCATCTTTTCTTGGTCGGCTTTGGTCTTAGGTTCGACAGCTTCTTCGATAACTGGATCTGGGAATTCCATCTTTTCTAAGATAACTTCGTGTTTTTCGTCACATAAGGTATCACCAGTAATGGTGTTCTTAAGACCAACGACAGCACCGATATCACCAGCGTGGAGTTCTTCCACTTCTTGACGGTGGTTGGAGTGCATTAAGACAACACGAGCAATTCTTTCTTTAACGCCTTTAGTACTATTTAAGACGTAAGAACCAGCTTTTAAGACACCACTGTAGACACGAACATAGGCTAAACGGCCAATGAATGGGTCAGTAGCAATCTTGAAGGCTAACGCACCAAGAGGAGCGTCATCATTTGGTTCACAAACTACTTCATTTCCATATTCATCAACACCTTTTGCGGCTGGGATGTCTAATGGGCTTGGTAAGTAATCTACAACGCCATCAAGTAATAATTGAATGTTTTTGTTTTTGTAAGCACTTCCGCAGAAGACTGGGTGGAATTCACCAAGTAAAACTGCTTTACGAATTGCGGCTTTAGTTTGTTCTACAGTTGGTTCTTGACCTTCGAGAACTAACATTAAGATATCTTCATCAAAGTTACTTAAAGCTTCAAATAACTTTGTACGATATTCTTGCATTTGTCCCTTTAATTCTTCTGGAACTGGGACTTCATGTGGTGCTTCAGCTTTATCGCTTTCATACACCCATGCTTTTTGTTCGATAATGTCGACACATCCTTTTAAAGTTGATTCAATACCAATTGGGAATTGAACAGCTTCAGCATTTGCGCCTAAACGTTCATGTAAAGAACGAACGCACATATCGAAGTTGGCACCAATAGCGTCTAATTTATTAACGAAGACGATTCTTGGCACACCATATTTGGAACCTTGTCTCCAAACTGTTTCAGTTTGTGGTTCAACACCGTTTTTACCATCGAGAACGGTAACCGCACCATCGAGAACACGGAGTGAACGTTCAACTTCAACAGTGAAGTCGACGTGCCCTGGAGTGTCGATAATGTTAATACGATTTCCTTTCCACATAGCGGTGGTCGCAGCAGAAGTAATTGTAATACCTCTTTCTTGTTCTTGGGCCATCCAGTCCATTGTAGCGGCACCTTCATGGGTTTCGCCAATCTTATGGATTTTACCAGTGAAATAAAGAATACGTTCAGTGGTTGTGGTTTTTCCGGCGTCAATGTGGGCCATAATACCGATGTTACGGGTATGGGCTAAATCAAATTCACGATTTGCCATAATAATAACCTCGGATTACCAACGATAATGGGCATAGGCTTTATTGGCTTCTGCCATCTTGTGGGTGTCTTCTCTCTTTTTCACGGAAGCACCTGTTCCGTTAGCGGCGTCGATGATTTCGTTAGCTAAACGTTCTTCCATACTCTTTTCATTTCTTAAACGAGAGTAATTGACTAACCATCTAAGACCTAATGTAACTTTACGATCTGGAGTAACTTCAGTAGGAACTTGGAAGTTAGAACCGCCGACACGGCGCATTTTAAGTTCGACTTCTGGCATAATGTTATTTAATGCAGTAGCGAACACGTCCATTGCTGGTTTACCAGTTTTGGCTTCGATTTTCTTGAAGGCGGAATAGAGAATGTTTTGGGCAGTTCCCTTTTTACCATCAAGCATAATCTTATTGATTAAACGAGTGACTAATTTACTGTTATAGATTGGATCTGGTAACACGTCACGTTTTGTAGCATTTCCTTTACGCATAATGTTTTCCTCCTATCAATTATTTGGCTGCTTTTGGCTTTTTAGTACCATATAAGCTACGTCCTTGACGACGGGCTTCAATACCAGCGCAGTCTAAGGTACCACGGATAATGTGATATCTAACACCTGGTAAATCTTTAACACGGCCGCCTCTAATAATGACGGTTGAGTGTTCTTGTAAGTTGTGTCCTTCACCACCGATATAAGCAGTGACTTCATACCCATTAGACAATCTAACACGAGCGTATTTACGTAAAGCTGAGTTAGGTTTCTTAGGAGTCATAGTACCGACACGGGTGCAGACGCCACGCTTTTGACCAGCAAATTGGTTACTTTCTTTTTTCTTTAAAGAGTTCCATCTTGCGGTAAGAGCAGGAGATTTAGACTTATAAATCTTGGAGTGACGACCTTCACGAACTAATTGGTTAATGGTTGGCATATAATTGCTCCTTTCAAATCTTTGTTTCGTGTAACTTTCACACATGACCTGGTGTATCGCATTCTTTCTTTAAAAAATGGACCAAAAGGTCATACGTGGTATTTACACACGCTCATATATAATATATAAAGAGTATTTTTCTCGCAATAAAATTTCTAAACTCTGTAAATAAATTTTACCAACTATACCAGGTGTATCAATATCTTATCTTAATAAAAAACACCTTTTCGGGTGTTATTTACTTTTTATTTCAATGGTTATTTTATTTAAATTAATTTTTTTCACTTGGAAGGTATAGTTTAAAGATTCACCATTATCAAAGGTAAAGTCTTTAAAGACGGTGATGCCAAAATCATCACCATATTTAAATAAAGTGTCATTATTCGCTGCTTTACCATTTATAAATGTATTCTCTCCACTACTTTCTAATAAATGACATAAGACAGGCGTGTTCATAGCCTGCGCGTCAGTAACTGTATTACTATAAGCAAAATCGACGCAGTAATTTTTGCCTTTAAGTTTATTAGCGGCGTCATTATCATCAATTTTACAAATAAGCGCACTATTGCCTCCTTTTGGGAAATAGCCTAAAGAAGCATTGATATGATAAATTCTTAATCCATGATGGTTAATATAATTAAAAACTCCTCGTTCACCATTTTTATCATAATAAGTAAAACTTGCGTCAATATCATTTAATCCATCCGGAGTAAAGTATTCTATTAATAGATATTCATCATAAGGTGTGCCGTTATATTTACTAGTCGGCACTAAAATACATTCACCGGTTTTAGTAAAGGATGATAATTCAACGGTAGTGTTCACATTATCTTTTAATACTTTCGGAGATATCCAGTTTAATAAATATTTACTAAATGGATTTTCGTCTCCCACATTATAATCCATCATGTCAAAGCAACCAGTTGGTTGGTAATGATAATCATTCGCCACACCAGTTTCATCTGGCAAATATAAAGTATTATAGTAATCATCTAAACCAAAGATATGACCAGTTTCATGTAATAAATAATTTGTGGTGGAAATATTCATTTTTGAAGCAGTGTTACCTTGATCAATGCACTCAATTGATGACCAAGAATATTGATTCGCATATGGTTTAGTGGTGTTATAACCCCATTCATTTTCTTTGACATTATAACTATATGCCCAGAATATTGAACTACCATTATTCTTTTCTAATGGATGGTCATAGATTGCGTAAATACCATCAATATAGCCATCATTATCTAAATCATAATCGCTTAAGTTAATTAAGGTATTTTCCTTTAAATAATCAATAGCCTTAGCCACTAAGATATTACTTGCGGTCATATAAGAAGTAGATAAATTCTTCCATTCACTAGAAGATATCCCCGCGTTATACCATGGAGCAACTTCTCCAGTTAATTTTAATTGCCCATAAGAAGATTTATTAAAATAAGAGGCCACCGATTCATAATTTGTGTGGCTTTCTTCACCAAAGAAAGCATTTTGAATTAAGATTGTTTTTCTATCTTGTGTGCTCTTATCACTATCTGAGAAATAAATTGGAACCACTAATAGTTTTCTTTCCCCAGTAGGCACCATATTCATACGACTACGATTATTCTTATAGTTATTGTATAAATCTCTATAACTAGAAATTGTGCCATTTATGTAAGAAATGGTTTTATTCTCTTTTAATTGATAAAAATATTCATTATCACTATCAACTCTTAATTCTTGAGCATCAACATAATTACTAAAAGGAGCAAAAACAAGCGGAATTGCTTGATTACAGCTAGTTAAGCAAATAGGTAATACAAATAATGATAAATAACGTTTTTTCATCTTAAATACAATTTTAATCGTTATTTTATTTTTGTAAATAAAAAGGCGCCTATCATAGACGCCTAGTTATTTAGTTAAATAAGATTAAATCTTACTAAATGAGATTGTGGCACTTTCGAAACCATTAATCGCCTTAATAGTAAATTTGAAACCTAACTTAGTATCATATTTACCACTAATGCCATGGACTTTGTAATTTTGATAGATTGTGCCTTTGGCCCCGAATGTATCACCTTCCACAAATAAGCAAGAATCATCAGCAGTTCTTTGTGATTTCATGGTCTTACCATTTGCAGGTAATAATTCTAATAATTTATAGCCTGGATAAATGGAGTCACTGGCGGTGTTATCACAAGCAAAGCCTGTGTAACTTTGATCGCCTTTAGAAATAGTGCTTACAAACCCACTACATTCATAAGAAGAACTAGCAGAACTATAGGTATATAAACCTAATCTAGCATCGACAAGTGTCACTTTAATGCCAGCTTTAGAATAATACTTTGGATAAATTCCTAAATATTTTTCTTCACCATCTTTTTTCGCCACCCCTTCAGGAGTAATAAATTCAATGGCAAGGTATTGATCTAATAATGTGTTTTTATATTTACCTTGGACTGGAACAATAATAAAGTCACCAGTTGTGGTTGTAGACCTAATAGTAATTGTGCTACTACCAGTCACCACGTATGGGGAAATCCAACCATACCATGCTTTACTAACAGCGTTATGATCACCAATATTGTTATCCATCATATCTAAGCCACCTAAACCACTATAATCAGAACCACTGTAGTCTGTGATATAGTAGTCTGGAAGACCTAAGACGTGACCAAATTCATGAGTCATGGTGTGTGCGTCAGGTTTAATGCTATTATTCACAATTTCTTCTTTTGTATAATAACCAGTTGATCTAGTAGTAGAATCATACTTCTCGTAGAAGAAATTATAAGATGCCCAGAAGAAACGGTTAATACCTTCTAATTCTGGATTATATTTGCCATATGCACCACCAACACTCCAACAAAATGCCCACCATAATTCACCTGTGGTGGTAATAGGAGCGGTATAAATCATAATTAATGCATCTACATAACCATCTTTATTCGCATCATATTCTGTTAAATCAATTTCACTTGAGTGTTCACGGTAATAATCTTGAATCGCAACCGCAATTTTTTGTGAACCGGATGTGCCATATTGTTTTGCATAATCTGTAGACTTAACGTTTGTGTGCCATGTAGGACCAACATCTCCTGTTACATTGCAAGTGCCATAGGAACTTGATTTGTAATAGCTTGCTAAAGAATACCAATCAGTTTCTTCAGTTTCACCAAACATAACTGTATTTAATTGTTCTTTAAAGCCTTCTTCACCATATGGAACAGTTGTCTCAATTGGATAGTCGGTAAAGTCAACTGGAATAACCAAGGCTCTAACGTCACTAATGACATAGTTCTTGGCGGATTCGCCTTCACTATTTTGGCCTTTTACAGTTGTGTATTGTTCAGCAGTATAGCTCATACCATTGATTCTTAATGAACGATAGGTACTATCATAATCAAATGGATTGGCCTTGAAATAATTTTGCTTACTACCACAACCAGTAGCAGTGATTGCTAAGGCACTAGCGAGGACAAATGATTTTAATAAACTTAATTTTTTCATCATCTTTCTCCTAACTAATAGAGTGTGCCCCTCACCTAAAGAGGGTATTGGGGCAAACTGCTATTTATTTTTTATCTTCGTCAGCTTTTCTAATCTTTTCTTGGATTTGGCTAATCGCTTTATCGTGTTCTTCAATATAACGATCGCTGACTTCTTTCATCTTATCTTCTACAGTGAAGTGGTCAAGAATGTTGTTTTCTTGTTGTTCACTGAATAATCCACGTCCTGCTGGAATTAAGTGACCAGTAATGACGTTTTCTTTTAAACCATGTAAGTAATCGGTCTTGCCCATAATGGCAGCATCGGTAAGTACTTTTGTGGTTTGTTGGAAGGATGCAGCGGATAAGAAGGAATCGGTTTCAAGTGCGGATTTAGTAATACCTAACACAAGTGGGGAGAACACCGCTGGGCGTTTTCCGTTAAGAATTGCTTCTTTGTTCTTGGCGGTAAAGGTATTTAAACTCACACGTGTGCCCGCTAACATATCGGTGTCGCCAGCTTCAATGACGTAGACTTTACGTAACATTTGACGGACGATAACTTCAATATGCTTATCGGAAATACCGATACTTTGTGCACCGTACACTTTATGTACTTCTTTGAGGATGTATCTTTCCACTTTTGCGACATCAGATACTTCGAGTAATTCCATTGGGGAAATTGCACCTTCAGTAATCTTGTCACCATTTCTAATGACGTCGCCTTCTTTAACTCTTAAGTGAGCGCCGAAGTTAGTGTGGTAACTTCTTTCTTCTAAGGAGTTACGCACTGTGACATCATAACAACCATTATTTTCTTTAATCTTGGTAACTTTACCACAGATTTGAGAAATGAGAGCTTGTCCTTTTGGTGTACGTGCTTCGAATAATTCTTGGACACGAGGTAAACCTTGAGTAATATCGCTACCAGCAACACCACCAGTATGGAATGTTCTCATGGTTAATTGAGTACCAGGTTCACCGATGGATTGAGCAGCCATAATACCAACTGCTTCACCAACTTCAACTAATCGACCTGTCGCAAGGTTACGGCCATAACAATGGACACAGACACCATCTTTAGTTTGACATGTTAATAAGCTTCTAATTTCAACACTCTTAATGCCAGCATCGACGATTTCTTTCGCTTTTGCTTCATTAATTAATGTATTAGCGGCAACAATCACTTCACCAGTTTCTGGGTGAATGATATCGCGCATAGAGAATCGACCAACAAGTCTATCTTCTAATTTGACCACCACTGTTTGACGAGCGGAGTCAATAATATCAGTGACAACGAAGCCGTGGTCAGTACCACAATCTTCTTCTCTCACGATAACATCTTGAGAAACGTCAACTAATCTTCTTGTTAAGTAACCAGAGTCAGCAGTCTTTAAGGCTGTATCAGCACCACCCTTACGGGCACCGTGAGTAGCAATAAAGAATTCAGACACGGACATACCTTCACGGAAACAACGTTTAACTGGTAATTCAATAGTTTCACCGGATGTAGAACCCATCAAACCTCTCATACCAGAAAGTTGTAAGATGTTAGAAATGTTACCACGAGCACCAGAATCAAACATCATGAAGATAGAATTATATCTGTCTTTACCAACTTGTTTCTTTAATGCACCTTCGACATCATCTTTTACTTTAGACCAAACATCGATAACTTGTTTGTGTCTTTCTTCGTTTGTTAATAAACCCATCTCATAAAGACTTGCGAGTTCATTGACTCTATCATCACCAGCTTTGATGATTTCTTCCTTACCTTCAACAGTCTTGATATCACTGAAGGAAACTGTTAAACCAGCAACTGTGGAATAATGGAAACCTTGGTCTTTGATTTTATCAAGAACAGCAGAAGTCTTTTGGATACCATTACGATCATATTTTTGGAAGATTGCATTAATGATTTGGCCTAAGGCTTTCTTACCAAATGGAGCAACGATATCTTTCTTTTTGGCTAATAATTCAGGAATATTTGTGCCACGTGGGACAAATGTTAATTGAGTTTTATCGCCTTTTAATGCTTTTTCATTCACAACATTTAAGTATGGGAAGTCAGCTGGGAAAATAAGGTTGAAGATTACTTTACCAACAGTGGTAATTAAGTAAGATTTATTTTCTTCTTCGGTAAATGTTGATTTTTTCATCGCACTACCAACAATGGCAATACGGTTATGTAAGTGAACTTGTTTAGTTTGATAAGCTAATAATACATCATCAACGTTGCGGAAGAGTTTGCCTTCACTAGCAGCGTATAATTCGTATTTTTCCGCCTCATCATCGTCACCAGCAGCATGTAATTTCTTGGCTTTTGCTAAGAATTCAGCTTTGGTTTCTTCCATGGTTAAGTAGTAGTTACCAATAACCATATCTTGGGAAGGAGTAACGATTGGCTTACCATCTTTAGGACCTAAAATGTTGTTACTAGCAAGCATTAAGTCTAAAGCTTCTTCTTGAGCAGCTTTGCTTAATGGCACGTGAACCGCCATCTGGTCACCATCGAAGTCAGCGTTGAATCCGGTACACACTAATGGGTGTAAACGAATAGCACGACCATCAACTAAGATTGGTTGGAAAGCTTGAATACCAAGTCTATGTAAGGTAGGAGCACGGTTTAATAAGACTGGGTGTTTAGAAATAATTTCTTCCACGATATCAAGAACGATTGGATCATAACGATCAATAATCTTGTCTGCAGCCTTATGCGCGTTCGCGACCTTTCTATTAATTAATTCACAAGCAATGAATGGACGGAGTAATTGCACCGCCATTTCTCTTGGTAAACCACATTGATACATCTTTAAGAATGGACCAACCGCAATAACGGAACGACCAGAGTAGTCAACACGTTTACCTAATAAGTTTTGTCTGAAACGACCTTGTTTACCTTTTAAGGCACTAGATAAGCTCTTAAGAGCTCTTCCGCCAGGGCCTGTCACAGGTTTATTTCTACGGCCGTTATCAATTAAAGCGTCCACGGCTTCTTGAAGCATACGTTTTTCGTTGTTCAAGATAACTTGTGGGGAATTCATATCGATTAATTTCTTTAAACGGTTATTTCTAGAAATAACACGACGATATAAATCGTTTAAATCAGAAGTAGCAAATCTGCCACCATCGAGTTGAAGCATTGGTCTTAAATCTGGTGGAATGACTGGAATAACATCAAGCACCATCCATTCAGGTTTATTATTAGATTTTCTAAAAGCATCAATAACTTCTAATCTCTTAGTTAACTTTTGACGGTTAATTGGAGTCGCTTTTTTGATATCGGCTTCTAATTTTGCCGCTTCATCATCTAAATTGACTTCCGCTAAAAGCTTTTTAATTGCATCAGCACCTTCGGAGAATTGTGCTCCAAAGAATTTAGCGATGAAATCAGCAACAGATTGGTAATCGAAGACTTCACCACGATTTTCCATTGAGGAAATATAGCCTTCCGCAGTGGCAACTTCAATATCGTTTAGATTTAATTCTTCACGACGATTTAAGATTTCACGAACGACTGGAATAAAGATTTCACGGCCATTACGTTCATTAATAAATTCACGTGTGTAAAGAAGTTCTGATTTACCAGGATTTAAGCAAATGTGGCCAGCGTAGTAAGCAACTTCTTCTAAGTCTTTAGGAGAAATACCTAAAACAAGACCAATTCTGCTTGGGATACCTTTAAGGTACCAGATGTGAGTACATGGAGCATGTAATTCAATATGACCCATTCTTTCACGACGCACATCTTTTGTGGTGACTTCAACACCACACTTTTCACAGACCATGCCGGCAAATCTAATTTTCTTATATCTACCACAATTACATTCGTAATCTTTTGCAGGTCCAAAGATTTTTTCGCAGTATAAACCATCTTTTTCTGGCTTTTGACTACGATAGTTAATGGTTTCTGGTTTTAATACTTCACCATGAGACCATTTACGAATAACTTCAGGGGAGGCAAGTCCGACTTGGATTGCCGCTAATTTTTTGACATCAAACATCGTTATCTACCTCCAATTAATCATCATATTTGTCATCGACATGACGTTCAGACATACCGAAGCCTTCATCTGTATCAACAGAGCTTTCAGTGCCTTCACTACCGCCGATCATCTTATGAATGTTTTGATTAGATTTTCTTTCTTCTTTGTTCACTTCTTTTGCAAGAGCGTCCATATCGATACTATTACCTTCGTTATCTAATAAAGTAACATTCATGGATAAGGCTTGTAATTCTTTTACAAGAACACGGAATGCTTCTGGCATACCTGGCTTTGGTAATTCCATGCCCTTAATAATGGCTTCGTAAGTTTTTCTACGACCCACTCTATCATCAGATTTAATAGTGATGATTTCTTGTAAGATGTGAGCAGCACCATAAGCTTCAAGTGCCCAGACTTCCATTTCACCGAATCTCTGACCACCGTTTTGGGCTTTACCACCTAAAGGTTGTTGTGTCACTAAGGAATATGGACCAGTTGCACGAGCGTGTAACTTATCATCAACCATGTGGACTAACTTAATCATATACATGACACCAACAGTGATTCTTTCATCAAATCTTTCACCGGTTGTGCCATCGTATAAGACGGTTTTGCCATCTTTGTCCATCTTGGCTTTTTCCATTAAATCATAGATTTCTTCGTTTGTAATACCATCGAAAACTGGTGTTGCAATCTTATAGCCAAGTTTCTTTAAGGCCATACCTAAATGGACTTCAAGAATCTGACCAATGTTCATACGAGATGGAACGCCTAATGGGTTAAGCATAATATCGATTGGAGTACCATCAGGTAAGAATGGCATATCTGCGACAGGTAAGATACGGGAAATAACACCCTTATTACCGTGACGACCAGACATCTTATCACCTTCGGAGATCTTTCTCTTTTGGACGATATAGACTCTAACGATTTCATTAACTCCTGGTGGGAGTTCAACATCTTTACTTCTACCTTCACGTTTGAAAATCTTCACATCAAGGACGATACCTGCACCACCGTGTGGAACACGTAAGGAAGCATCTTTGCCTTCATTAGCTTTTTCATGGAAGATAGCCATTAATAATTTTTCTTCTGGTGTTGGTTCACTTTGACCACGTGGAGTTACTTTACCAACGAGAATATCGCCTTCTTTAACTTCACTACCAGGAATGATAATACCACGTTCATCTAAGTAAGCTTTTGCTGCTTCAGAAACGTTTGGAATATCACGAGTGATTTCTTCATCACCTAATTTTGGAATGCTTCTACATTCTAAGTCATATTTTTCAATATGGACGGTTGTATAAACATCATCTTTTACAAGTCTTTCAGACATGATAACAGCGTCTTCATAGTTGTAACCATTCCATGTCATGAATGCGATAGTCACGTTTTGACCTAAGGCTAAATCACCGTTCTGCATAGCAGGACCATCGGCAATAATGTCACCACGTTTAATCTTTTGACCCACTTTAACGATGGATTTTTGATTAATACATGTGCCTTGGTTACTACGTTCAAACTTCGCTAAACGATAGACTCTTGGTTCTTCTTTTCCCTTTTCAATTACTTCAATACTGCGGGAATCAGTATAGGAAACAACACCATCTTCCACAGCAACAATAGCTAAGCCAGAGTCACGAGCAATTTGATGCTCAAGACCGGTGCCAACAAATGGAGCGTGTGGGTTTAATAATGGTAATGCTTGACGTTGCATGTTAGAACCCATCAAAGCACGCATTGTATCGTCGTTTTCAAGGAATGGGATACTACCAGCAGCAATAGAGACGATTTGTTTTGGTGAAACGTCAACAAATTCGACATCATCTCTTGACGCCATAACGTTTTCGCCTTTATAACGAGCAACAACGTTTTCATCAAGAATTTCACCATCTTCGCCTAAATTAATATTTGCTTCAGCGATGACCTTATCCCATTCTTCATCAGCAGATAAATAGACAGAGTCTTCTGCTTTAGAAAGAACAAAGGATTTGCCATCTTTTTTCATCACTTTACGATATGGAGTTTCAATAAATCCATATTTATTTATTTTCGCGTATGACGCGAGGTTATTAATTAAACCAATGTTTTGACCTTCAGGTGTTTCAATAGGACAAATACGGCCATAGTGAGAAACGTGAACGTCACGAACTTCTGTGGAGGCTCTATCACGGGTTAAACCGCCAGGACCTAAAGCAGAAAGTCTTCTCTTGTTGGTCAATTCAGCAAGAGGGTTAGTTTGATCCATAAATTGAGAAAGTTGTGAAGAAGCAAAGAATTCACGAATTGAAGCTTTTAATGGACGTGGATTAATTAATGCTTTTGGCTTCACATTACCTAAGTCAGAAATGGACATCTTTTGTTGTACGGTCTTAGCCATCTTAACTAAGCCAGTACGGAATTGGTTTTGAATTAATTCACCAACGCAACGAATTCTTCTGTTACCTAAGTGGTCGATGTCATCAGTATCACCGAATCCATCGATAACATTTAAGAAGTATGAGAAAACCGCAATGATATCACTAATTGTGACATGGTTAGAAACGGAATTAAGGTTTGTACCAATAATTGGGCAAACTTCTTTCATCTTTTCGTTTTTATAAACTCTAACAATGTTCACAATGCCATCATCATCTAAGTTTTCATTAACATTTAATTTATGGGTGTGAGCACCTTTTTCAAAGAATTCTTCATTTCTTAAGGCTTCAACATCTTCAACAGATAATTTTGTGCCCTTGGTGAAACGAATATTCCCATCATTATCTTTTAAATGTTCCGCTAAAATGCGGTTTGGTAAACGATTATAAATACCAAGTTTCTTAATATATTTATAACGACCCGCGCGTCCTAAATCATAACGTTTATCATCAAAGAATTGTTCTTTTAAGTACTTAACAGTACCTTCTTCTGTGATTGGTTCGCCTGGTTTCATCTTACGATAGATTTCCACTAAAGCGGCCTTCGCAGTTTTAATCTTTGAATCTTCTTCTTTACCAATAGTAGCTAATAAAGCTTCATTTTTACCGAATAAGCTTACGATATCTTCTTCAGTTTCAATGCCTATGGCTTTAAGAAGAATAGTCGCATGCATCTTTCTTGCTCTATTGATACGAACGCTTAAGATATCATTCTTATCACTTTCAAATTGTAACCATGTTCCTCTACTTGGAATAAGGTCAGCACCATAAAGGTATTTTCCAGCTTTCATCTCTTTGCGGAGATAGGCACCTGGGGAGCGGACTAATTGCGAAACAATTACTCTTTCCGCACCATTGATGAGGAATGTACCACCATTGGTCATTAATGGGAAATCTCCCATATAAACCTTGTCATCTTCTTGGATTTCACCATTTTCTCTTACTAAACGTAATTTCACATAGATAGGCGCACTATAAGTGAGTTCTTGTGCTTTACAATCTAAGTAAGAATGTTTTGGTTCACCAAAGTACATGGATACATACTGTAATGAAAGACTTCCCGCATAGTTTTCAATTGGGAAAGACTCTTTGAATACTTCATCAAGGCCTTTTTCTTTAAATTCTTCATAAGACTTAGTTTGGATTTCCACAAGGTTAGGAAGTGGTAATTCACCACTAATCTTGGAATAATCTACACGATCATTATTAAGTCTTTTTAAATCGGCAATATTTCTTGTCATTGAAATGGCTCCTTAAATCTAAATATTTACTTGCTCATCTAATCCTTTGCTAAGTAATTGACTGCTTCAGTGCTACCAAGCAAAGAATAATGAGCCCGCCATCAATTTAGTTGTATTTATTCTTTTACCCCCGAAATGATAACGATTTATCAATTCATTGAAGAATAGTTACAACAATTGAATCATTTTTTCCTTCGTTATTTTTCTTGTCACTGTGAAGGAGTGTGACTCATTAGCTTAATCCAGATAAGATACTCGCAAACGCATACATATTCGCGCGTAATTTTATAGGCAGATATTTCTGCCCGCACTAACCTATAGTTAAGCTATTATAAATTAGTGTAAATTTATCCTAATTATTTGAGAGGGGAGGCGGATAAATGCCGATTCTCCCCCTCAAAATAAATTATGGATTAGTATTAAGAGTGGACTCTATTCGCTTTTTTGACGCTTTTAATATGCGCAAATAAAGTGGCTAATCTCTTTTTTGAATGAACTGAGTTAATTATTTAACTTCGCATTCAGCGCCAGCAGCTTCTAAAGCTTTCTTGTGTTCTTCAGCTTCAACTGGTGAGATGTGTTCTTTGATAGCAACTGGTGCAGCATCAACTAATTTCTTAGCATCCATTAAGCCTAAGCCTGTGATTGCTTGAACTGCTTTGATGACTGGGACCTTGGATTGTCCAGCGCTCTTTAAGAATAAAGAGACTTCTGTTGGGCCAGCGGCTGGTCCTTCTTCTTCTGCTGGAGCAGCGGCAGCTGCAACTGGAGCAGCGGCTGTGACACCAAATTCTTCTTCGACTGCTTTGACTAATTCATTTAATTCGAGAACTGTCATTTCTTTTAATGCAGCGATAATTTCTTCGTTTGTTAACTTTGCCATATTCTTTTCCTCCTAATTGGCATTACTTTGCATCCGCCACAGCTTTAACTGTGCAAGCAAATTGGCGGACTGGTGCTTGTAAGCACGATAAGAACATTGAAATGAGACCTTCTTTGCCTGGAAGTTTTGCAACTTCTTTGACTTTCGCTTCATCAGCGAATTGACCTTCGAGAATAGCACCCTTGATCTTAAGAGAATCTCCTAATCTTTTTGCATACTTTGCAATAACTTTTGGGCCTTTGACGACGTCTTTAGAGAAGATAATAGCGTTTGGACCATTTAAAACTTCATCTAATTCAGCGTGACCGAGTTCTTTATTAGCACGTTCGACTAAAGAGTTTTTGTAAACACATAATTCTGCTTCTTCAGCTCTTAAAGCACGACGGATTTCTTGAATCTTGCTAACGGATAAACCACGGTATTCGACAACAACAATAGCGTTACTATCTTTGGCTTTGTTAACGATTTCATTAACTAAGTTTTGCTTTGCTTCTAAGACTTGTTTATTCATATTCTTGACCTCCTTTTTTTCAATTTGTTTTTTTGAGGCTCCAATATACTTGAGTTTTTAGAAATATTTTCTATGCCTCGGTAACATGATTAAGACTACGCGTCCGTTACTGTCTACGGTATATTGAAATCTTTGGATTAATTAACGACCATCAAATGTGATGTTGATTGCTGGACCCATGGTCGTGTGGATAACAGCGGTTTTCACATAAGCGCCTTTGACTGCTGATGGACGAGCTTTAATGACTGCGTCAGTGATAGCTTTTAAGTTATCAACAATCTTTGCTTCATCGAATGAAACACGAGCAACAGAGATATGCATATTTGCTTCTTTGTCAACACGGTATTCGACTTTACCGGCTTTGATTTCTTTAATTGCTTTAGCAACATCTGGAGAGACAGTGCCAGTCTTTGGGTTTGGCATTAAGCCTTTAGGACCTAAAATTCTAGCAATCTTACCGATTTGACCCATCATGTTTGGTGTGGCGACGATAACGTCAAATCCGAACCAACCTTGTTGAATCTTTTCGATCATTTCTGCTCCACCAACGAAATCTGCGCCAGCGGCTTTAGCTTCTTCAACTTTGTCAGTAATTGCTAAGACTGATTTGGTCTTACCATTACCATGTGGGAGTACGAGAGTTCCTCTGACTTGTTGATCAGCTTGTTTTGGATCGACATTGAGTTTGAATGAAATATCAACAGTAGCGTCAAATTTAACTGTAGATGTTTCTTTAACTAATTTAGCAGCTTCTTCAATTGTGTAGAGTTTGTTAGCATCAATCTTTTCTAAAGCGGCAATGTATTTCTTACCTTTTTTCATATCGATACTCCTTAGTCTTTCACAACAATACCCATATTAAGGGCAGAACCTTCTACGACTTTCATAGCAGCATCAATGTCATTGCTGTTTAAGTCTGGTAATTTATACTCTGCAATACTGCGGAGTTGTTCGCGGGTGATAGAACCAATCACAACCTTACGGCCTGTAGCACTACCTTTAGCGAGTCCAGCTGCTTTTAAGATGAGACCTGCAACTGGGGAAGTCTTGATGACAAAATCATATGATTTGTCTTCGAAAGCAGTGATAAGAACTGGAACGATTTCACCTTTTCTGTCAGCGGTCTTGGCGTTGAAGTCTGTACAGAATTTCGCCATGTTAACACCAGCAGAAGCAAGTTTTGGACCTGGTTTAGCTTCGCCACCAGGAAGTTCCATCTTCACGACTTTTGCGATTTTTTTACTCACGTGACTATTCCTCCTATGTTTAGATTTGTCCGTGTCGTGGTCTTTTTGAGTGGAATCGCCACTCTTCCACGATACTCACACGTGTATCACACTCTCGTATGTGATAGACAACATGCTTGTATAATGTATCAAATAAATAAATACGAACGCAAGTGTTTTTTTGCATAAAAGAATAGATTTCATGCGTTGCATATGCAAAAGAAAACCAGCAAATTATTAATAATTTGATTAAAATAGACATTTCAAATTGCCCGTTGTATAATACTTGCGATTTAGTAAAATGGTAGCGATGGAAAAAAGAAAAAAGAAAATTACACTTAACCCATACTTGCTAGTTATATTGTCATTTATCCTAGTTATTTTGATTGGGGCTTTTATCTTATGCATGCCGTTTTGTCAAACATCAGGTAAATGGGGCAATGTGATTGATGAAATCTTTGTTGCAACTTCTGCCACTTGTGTGACTGGTTTATGTGCCTATGAAAATGGGATTGCTGGTCAATTAACTTTTGCCGGTCATTTAGTGATGATTATCTTAATTCAAATTGGCGGTTTGGGTTTTATCACTGTTTTAACCTTCATAGTTACATTATTTAAAAGTAAATTACAATTCAAAAATCGTTTCTTTTTATCACAAATGGTGGGCTCTACAAACTTCGCAGATGTCGTGAAATTTGTGAGAAGATTAATCCTTATTTCTTTCACTGTTGAAGGAGTTGGGTTTTTATTAGGATTACCGGTTTTCTTCCATGTTTATCCAAATGATCCAGGTAAAGCTTTATGGGGTGCAGCATTCCTATCTATATCTGCATTTAATAACGCTGGATTTGATTTATTCGGTAGCACATCTGTTATTCCAAATAGCAATGAATTTATGATTGCAGTTGGAAATGGCTGGGCATATTACTACTTACTCACTTTAATTATGTTACTTATTATTGCGGGCGGCATTTCTTTCTTAGTAATAACTGACATTTTCTCTTTTAAAAAGCCAAGTCAATGGAGAGTATTTACTAAAATCGTCTTATCCACTACTGCGGTTTTATTAGTCACAGGTACATTACTTTTATTCCTCTCAGATGGTTTGAAAGAAGATGGCATGACTCTCTTCCAATGTCTATTCCAAAGTGTGACTTGTAGAACAGCAGGTTATGCAACCTACAATCAAGATAACATTTCCATTGCAGGTAAAGTCATTAGTTGTCTATTAATGGTAATTGGTGGTTCACCATTATCCACTGCAGGCGGCATTAAAACAACCACTATCTTTATGATTGTTTTAGCCATGTTCTGCTACTTTAGAGGCCGTCCAGTTGTGGCCTTCAAAAGAGAATACTCTTCAAAGATGATCATCAAAGCAATGGCCTTAATGGTTATTGCAGGCACAACAATATTAATTGGATTCTTAGTGATGTCAGCCTTTGAAAGTAATTTAGATATGAATGCATTAGGTTTATCGACAGATAAATCTTCTGCGATTGTTTATGAGTTATTCTCCGCCTTTGGCACAGTTGGTGTCACTGTCGGTATCACACCATATTTATCTGTTGGTAGTAAAATAACATTATGTGTTTTAATGTTTATGGGTAGATTAGGACCAATGACTTTCTTATCACTATTCCAAACCAATATGAATAAAGAAGGTAGTCAACATTATCAATATGTCGAAGAGGATTTCCTCATCGGTTAATAAAGGAGATAAATTTTTATGGCAAAAAAATCATTTGCAGTTATTGGCTTAGGCCAATTCGGATTAGCGGTCTTAAATGAACTAATCGAAAACGGTATGGATGTTATCGCAATTGATAACAACGAGGAAGCCGTAATGAAAGTAGCAAAAAAGCTTCCAACCGCATTCGTCGCTGATTCCACTAACGAATTAGCGTTAAAAGAATTAGGCATCAAAGATGTCGATTGTGCGATTGTGGCTTATGGCGATAACAAGGAAGCATCTATTTTAACTACAGTTATTCTTCGTGAATTTGGTATCAAACAAATCGTTGTCCGTGTCGATGATGACTACTATATTCCAATTATGAAAAAGATTGGGGCAACCGAAGTTATCACTCCACAAAGAGCAGCCGGTTCCGCTTTAGCGAACCGTTTAGGCAATGAAGACTATAAAGATTTCTATAAGTTAGACGCAAAATACTCTGTTGTGTCCATTATCATCAATCCTGGCTTTGTTCCGGTGACCTTAAAGGAACTTAATCCAAAAGATAATTTTGGTATCTCCTTGGTCTTAATTATGCGTAATAATAAGTCATTTGTTCCTGGTGGTCGTGATTCTATCCTTCCAGATGACACAATTTATGTTGTTGGAACAACGAAAGAAATTAAAAACTTCCGTGAAGAAATTAACGGGCATAAGAGAAAATCAAATTAATTAATTGAATAACAAAAAAAGACCACTGCGAAGTGATCTTTTTTAATGATTAAATAACTTAAATTTTTTCGATATCAGCGAAATCAAGTTCAATCACTGTATCTCTACCAAAGAAGTTAATCTTAACTTCCACTGTGTGATGTTCTTGATCAAGTTTTTCAACTGTACCTTCAAGGCCTTCAAAGGAACCAGAGATAATCTTCACGAGTTTGCCTTCTTCATAGCCTTCGTACATGCTTTCTTCAATCATGCCCATTCTCTTTAAGACTGGTTCGATTTGTTCTCTCTTCACTGGGAATGGTTTTGTACCTTTACCAGAAGATCCAACGAAGCCCGTGACACCTGGAGTGTTACGGACAACATACCATGCGTAGTCAGTCATAATCATTTCTACGAAGACATAACCTGGATATAAATTTTTCTTTCTAGTTTTACCTGTTGGTTGACCATCTTTCATCACAGGAACATCTTGTTCAGCAACAACAATACGGAAAATCAAATTGGATAATCCCATTGTTTCTACACGTTTTTCTAAGTTATCAGCGGCTTTTCTTTCGTGTGTGGAATAAGTCGCAACAACATACCATTGCTTATCACCTAATTGTTGTTGTGTGTTTTGTTCTTTTTCATTTGACACATCAGTGTTTGTGTCTGTAAAACTAATTTTATTTTCGTTTGCCATTTTTATTTACCCCAACTTTCAAATGCTTGTTTTAAAATCGCGATTAAACGATTGCCTGCTGCGTCTTCGGCAAAAAGTAATAATCCAGTTACTGCAGCAATCACAATGACCACAATAATGGATGGAATTAATTCGCTTCTCTTAGGCCAGCGAACACGCTTACCTTCTTTAACTACGCCTTTTGCGTAACTTTTTAATCCCATATAAGTTCCTCCTATTTACTAATTTTGTGAACTGTGTGTTTTCCACACTTTGGGCAATACTTCTTAATGGTGAGGTTTTTACTTGAATCTTTATTGATTGTAGTTTGGTAGTTTCGTGATAGACACTCTTCGCAAATCAAAAGAACTTTTTCTCTCATTTTCCCTACCCCCTATCATTAAATTGTGATAATAATTTAGCACCACAAAAATGAATTGTAAAGAATATTTGTGCATGCACATAAAAAGGCGCTCATACGAACGCCTATGCACGCCTTATTGAATACGGCCTTTATGTTTACCTTTAGAAGCGTGAACTAATGCGGTTCTACCTGTGTTTTCCGCAAGTTGATTAACATATTCTTCAGCTTCTGGTTTAGTTTTGAATGTTCTAATGACTTTACCAGCTGCGCCACCGGTTTGAGCTAATTTAACTTCCCAAACACCATCTGTGTTTTTACTGACGTGGTAAACTTTACCATCACCTTTTTTAGCTGGTGCTTTTTTAGCAGGAGCTGTTTCCTTACTAGCATCTTTGCTAGAAACTTCCTTAGCAGGAGCCTTCTTAGCAGGAGCCTTTTCGACTTTTTCTACTTTCTTAGCTTCGGCTTTTTTGACATCAGCTTTTTTAGCTTCAGCCTTCTTTGCTTCTTCTGCTTTTTTGGCTTCTTCAGCCTTCTTCTTTTCTAATTCCGCTTTCTTAGCTTCTTCTTGAGCTTTCTTTTTCTTTTTAAAGAAACACATAATTTGATCCTCCGAATGTATAAATTATAAAATAATTTTTAATAAATTACAAAGTGCACTTTCGCACGATTAGTCAATTTCCTCTACCTTTTTTGCTTTTGGCACAAAGTAGAAGCCAATTAATGACATTAATGCTTCAAAACCTAATGCACCTGGTAATCCATAACTAAGTAAATATGGAACAACCATATCAACTGGATTGTCAGTAACATATAAGAAATATTCAATGTAGTTATATAAGAACGGCACACCAACAAGGATGACCACAAACAAGACCACTAAGATAATTGGTAAGGCTGGTTTGATTGTACCTTCTACCACTTTTTCTTTATATTCATTGGTTGGTAATAAATTCCATTCGACACCACACAATGTCCAAATACGAGCAAATAATTGGGCAAGAATACCAAGGAACACCATTAAGATGTAGTTAACGATAATAAACACATAAGCCAATAACACTAATGGCCAACCAAACAAATAAACAATTACTTGTGTGCCATGTTTAACGGTTTCACCTTCACAGTGAACTAAATCATGAAATGCTTTAACAACGCTAGAGCATAATTGACATAAAAATGCTTGGACGAAATATAAAGCATAAATCACAAAGAACACAGCCACGAATGGAAGCATGCAAATGCCACATAAGACAGCTAAAAAGGCATTCGTTGCTTTGTATTTTTTGAAACTAAAGCATTCTTTCATTAATTTTTTCGCAAAATCTAAAAAATTAACCTCAAATAAATTTTTCATAAAATAAAAATCCTCCGTGGTTAATTATAAAAGATATAAAGTTTAAATAAAATTAAAAATTAATTCTTAATTAAATTTTTCAACATTTTTGCCTAAGCACCACATGATAATGTCACATAGTTCATCTGGCGATTCTTTTGTTCCTTCTTTAAGCCATTTATTAACAATCGAAATAATCCCGTTACAATAATACGTTACTACATATTTTTGCAAACTCTTATTGATATTAAAGCGATTCATAATTGGTTCAAAAAAAGAACAATACAATTTATCAAAATATTCTGTCGCATTGAAATTAAGTGGTTTAGATAACGCTAATGAATAAAGCTTTTTATTCTCATTAATAAAATTAATGTAAGGTTTTAAATAGTCAGGTTTAAGGAAGACTAATTCATCTAATTGGCTATTGTTGATGATTTTATCTTTTATTGCCTCTGAGCTTACTTTAAAGGAAGCATAAAATCTCTTCGTTAATCTTTCTAAAGTCTCATCTAATAAATCATTCATCGTATCGTAATGTAGATAAAAGGTTGATCGAGAAACACCTGCTTTTTTGCAAATTTCTTTTACGGAAATAAATTCAAAGTCTTTATTTTCTAAAATTAAAAGGAGGGCCTCATCCATTAAAAGTGAAGTGTTATAGTATTTACTTTCGTTTTTGTTCATAAAAGGCCCTCCTATTAATTATCTCTATTCTATTCTTCTTTATTTGTAATTTCGTTAGCTAATTTAATAATATCGCTAGCGTATTTCTTTTTGCGACTGTTAAGAAAGGCTTTATAGATTGGGTAATTAATGGTGATTAAGACAATACCCACTAAACCAATAATGATGCCAAATACAAATGCTAAATCGGATCCATCACCAATAACTTTCATCGATAAGCACATGCCTACGCCAAGAACAAGTGCACCAAATACACCAAATATGTAAGTAAAAATTTGTGGTGGCAATTTCACCTTGTTATCAAGTTTTTTAAGTGCTTTAACTTTAGAAGTATCTTTTGGCGTATATTCATTTGCCAAGGCTTCTGCGTAAATTTTGTCTGTGTTCATATCATTTCCTCCTAAGAACACTATTAATTTAAAAAAAGATAAGGATACTTTGAACGACACAAAAATGAAAAAATGTCCATTTGAAAAGACATGGAAAAATTAAGATAATCATTTTATTTATATAAGGAAAAGAATAAAATTGTCTTATGAAAAAATATCTTACTTTAATTTTAACAGCTGCTTGTTTAGCAACTTTAGTGGGTTGCCGTTTTAATGATGGTAGTTCTCATAACGGTGGTTCTTCAGATTCCGGTGATAAAGATGATGGAGGAGATACACCAACACCAGTCGGTGATACAGTTACCTTTAACCAAAGAAGTTCATCGGCAAAGGATTCCACTATCAAAGCCATGCTAAATGAATGTGGCAAAGCTTCTAATAAGAAAACCTTATATCGTATTAAAGGCATCGCTCAATGGCCAAAAAGTACAAACTACGGAAACTTTGATTTATTAGACTCATCAGGCTATGTGTATGTTTATGGTTGTTCCAAAAATGCATCTTCAATCACTGGTTCATCTGGCTCATATGCATTTAACAATGATAAAACTTTTTCTGGTATGTCAATAAAACCAGGTGATGAAGTGGAAATGGAAGGCTTATTTACTTGGTACGCTTATTCTAGTGGCTACGGAGTCGCGGAATTTCAAGGTTACGTTACAACTGTAAAACACAATAACTTATCAAATATTGAAGCAAAGAGTTACACAACCAGTGAACCAACTAATCAAGCTGGAACATATTATTCTTCCATTAGTGATTCGGAAAGCGGTTCTACATTATTAACCACACTTCATAATTTAATGGATAGTACACATGATACATATACTTCTTATAATTCATTAGATAAATATTTTAAAACATCTGATAAGCATTCTTCTGGTAATGTAAAATGTTTCTATTCTGGTAAAAGTACATCTTCATTTAATAAAGAACATGTTTGGCCACAATCAAGTTCTGGTACATCAAGTGATCAATTATATGGCACTTCTTATGGCGGATCTGATTTACATCATATTAGACCAACAATTAGTTCTTACAATTCCGCTCGTGGAAGTTCCATGTTCGGCCCTATCTTTGGTGATAAGACAAGCGCTGGTGCATTAGCGTATTCCACCGGTGGTAGTAACTATTATACTGGTAATGTCTATGAACCTGCAGATGCCATTAAAGGGGATGTTGCAAGGATAATTATGTATATGTATGTTCACTATTCCAGCCAAATTGGTGGTGCGTCACAATCTTATTATGGCGAAATGCACATCAATTATGTGATGGGAACCTCCCCACAAAATTCTTGGAAACTATTAAGAAAATGGAACGCGGAAGATCCTGTTAGCGAAGATGAAATAACACGTAACAATTACGCTTATTCAATTCAAGGAAATCGAAATCCATTTATAGACCATCCAACATACGCAGACCGTATTTGGGGCTAAAAAGAAAAGCACTCAACAGTGCTTTTTTTAATCAATCACTTTTCTTTCTTTCAATAAGAAGAATACACATATGGACGTCATACCGATAATGGCAATGACTATAATTAATGTAATCGCTCCAGTTTGATTCCATTCATTATCTTCTACTTTATTAGAAGAGGAAGCAAAAATAGAATTTAATTGTTTGATTGAGTCTTTAATTTTAGCACCCGCCAAATCAGTGTAATTATCAACCACTAACAAATCATCAGTGGACAAACAATTATAACGAGAAATAATTTCTGCGTACTGTGTTTTATCAATCACACATATATCAGTGGAGGCTTCCACACGTATATTTTCATTCCAGAAATTAATAAATCCTTCATCTAACGCATAATAATTTATTTCTTCAAAATCATAGCTTAAATTCAAAGCTTCAAATTGTGCGCTTGATCCAGTGTAATATAAAACCTTTAAATTGCTCATTCCATTAAAAGCGTTATCGCTAATATGAGTAATAGAAGAAGATAACATTAATGTTCTAGCCATACTTCCATTTAATGCATTATCTTTAATTTCATCCACCACTATGTCGTTATATTCTTGATAAATACGAATATCAGTATCATTTAAATGTGAAGCAGAAATAGAGGAAATGGAATATGCATTTCGCGCATTCTTTTCATAATTAAATGCTTCACTATAGTTAGTTTGATTATAAGCACCTAGTGAAGAAATGAATAATAAACTAGCAACCAAAGGACTTATTTTGACCATTGATAAAATCCACCATTACAAAGGATAACAATTACACAAACAATCATTAAAGCGATTACTATGCCAATAAAAATTAAGCCTTTCCAAGGAAAGTAATAGCCTTCTTTTTCTTCTTGTTCATTATCTTGGTTTGTATCTTTTTCTTTTTTCATATCTTTATTTTAACTCTCTATTAGTAAAAGCGATGAGTTATTCTTAAAAATAATATAATAAATAGGGTATTTAAAGGAACATTAATAAATAAAACAATAATTTGTGTTAGTAAAATAACTGGATAAGTATTAAAACCAAAAGCGAATCCTTTCATTAAACTACCAAATATCACCATTACTAATATTTCTATAAGAAAGCACGCACCAGAAATGGTTAAAGGTGATAAAGCAATTTTATCTTGGCCATACTTTTTATTAATTAAAATAGTGATTACAAATAGAAGACTCATCAATATAAACAAAATAATTGGGATAACAATCTTTTGCCATAGTTCAATATGGTATGTTGATGAATATAAAGTTAAATCATTATTAAAGATTATTATTAAAGAAACTAAGAAAAATAAAATAAATAAAAATATTCCTTCACTAATTAATAAAACTTTTTGATTTTTAATTAATTTTACTAACGCAAAAATAAAGTAAGAAATAAGTCCTAAAATAAAGTAAATAGCCGTAATTTGCGGGAAAAATCCAAATGATGAACGGTCAAAAAAGAAATAACCAATCACATCGCTCGCCGCTCCAATAAGTGCTCCATAGATAGGGCCTAAAAAGATAGAAGAAAAAATAATTACAGCAGGTCCACCTAATGATATTCTTAAAAAAGGTATGATAGCAAGATTATTAATCGCCACTACTTTTTGTAACAGTGTCGTAATTGCGATAAATAAACCAGCTAAGCAAATCTTTTGTAAATGAGTTATTTTCTTTGGCAATAAACTAAGCGTCATCACTTAACCTTGAAGCACTTTCTGATGTAGCCCACAAAGGCTAATGAACCTGTAACTAATATGATATCATCAGGAAATTCCTTTGCTTTATCTAATATTAATTGATAGGCATCGCCTTGATAATGATAGTCATCTAAAAATAAGAAATATTCTTCTTCTTTTCTCGCTCTTGGATGATCAAAAGTAGTCAAAGTAATGTCATTACTAATTGCCCCTAATGAGGAAAGCATCCCAATTAAGTTTTTGTCTCTAAAACAAGCAAAGACAATATGAATATTTTTTCCATTCGCAAATCTAACAATATCTTTCGTTAGTCTTGATACAGCTTCTGGATTATGACCACCATCAAGAATAATGTTAGAAGAAATTCTTTCCATCCTTCCAGGCATATGCACTTTGCTAATCCCTTCTTTTACTTTATTAACATCAAATGGGAATTGATTTTGTAATATCTTTAAAGCTTCTAAAGCAAAGCAAGCATCAGTCACACTATAAGAAGCAATAGAATCAAGTTTAACTTCACCAAATAAAGAATAAATAAATGTGTAACCTTGTTCGGTCAGATTTTGTTCGACAAAGCGATTAATATAATAAACTTGTGCTTTGTCTTCTTTCGCAGTCTTCAAAACCACATTTAAGGCATCTTCATCAAATTCTTGAATTAAGACTGGTACATTTTCTTTAATAATGCCAGATTTATGTTCCGCTACTTCACTAAGTGAATAGCCTAAATAATCCGTATGTTCAATACTAATTGTGGTGATAATTGATAGGATTGGTGTAAACACATTTGTAGCGTCCATTAATCCACCCATGCCACATTCAATAATAGCAATATCACACTTTTGTTCCATGAAATAGGTAAAAGCAATAAAAGCTTGTACCTCAAAAGCGGATAAATCAAATCTCTTAATCTCTTTTTGATAGCGGTTAATAATGGTGTTTATATCTTCATCACTAATGGTTTGATGATTAATACGAATCATTTGATTTACATCACTTAAAGATGGCGAAGAAAAGATACCAACTTTATAGCCATTTTCCACATAAGAAGCATAAATATATTCTGCAGTACTGCCTTTACCATTCGTGCCAGTTATATGGATGGAAGGAACAGTGTATTGAAAATTAATATGCTTTAAAAAAGCATCAAAATTAACTCTTTGATAATCCCCTTGACGATAATTATTAAAAATAGAATTATCCATTAATATTCACCACTTTTGATTTTACGATCAATATCACGTTTTTTAATTGTTTCGCGTTTATCGTAATTCTTTTTACCTTTACCTAACGCTATTTCAACCTTGCAACGACCTTTTTTAAAATATACTTTGGTAGGAATAATCGCATATCCACCTTTTTTAGCTTGTTCCATGAAATAACGAATTTCTTTTTTATGCAATAAAAGCTTACGAGTTCTTAAAGGATCATGATTAAAAATGTTTCCTTGTTCATATGGATTAATATGCATGTTAATTATTTCTGCTTCTTCATCACGAATAACGACATAAGCATCTCCAATCGTACAAGCATGGACTCTTAAGGATTTAATCTCAGTTCCTTTAAGTTCAATTCCACATTCCGTAAAATCACTTAAAAAATAATTAAAAGATGCCTTACGGTTAGTAGAAATAATTTTAATTCCAGTATTTTTGTTATCCATTAAACATCATCCTCCATCGCATAGCGTCTTAAATTATATAAACCAAAATTATTCATTGCTACAATACATTCTTCATTCTTTTTATTTTTAATAAATGTATTTGCAATGTAAAACACAATCAAATTCATAATAATCACAATAAAATACATTAATAAATTCATTGCTTCTAAAGCTTGCAATGTTCCAATAATAGCCACTCCGATAATGCAAGTAGTCATAAAAGAGAACTTAGGCACATTTATAAGTCCATCAAATAATAGTTTTCCATATTCTTTTAAACTGCCTTTCATAATTAAGGAATATAAAAGTGTCTGGAAGAGTAATAAACATGTTATTAAGATAGGAACTAAATAAACTGCGGTTTTTAAAGATTGTTTAAAGGTAAATAAACAAATAAAGTAGACTAATAAGCTAAACAC
>CAVEYA010000068.1:0-20610 GCA_963619935.1 bacterium
CTCCCTAAAGTATCAATAAATTTGGTGGATAAAATAATTTTTTGTCTTTTTAATTAAATAATATGTGGATTAACGATATAATATCTCCAAATAAAAAGTTCTTTAAGAACTATAGAAAGAAGTTATCAAGATGATTAGTTCAATATCAGAGTTAACCCGTTTATGGGATCAAGTATTAAAAAGAATAGAGGAGCAACTTAATGAAAAGCAATTGTTCGATTCTTTTTTTGCTGGAAGTTACATTGATGATGTTAACGGAAACACAATCACTGTCGTAACTAGCACTGTTCTTGCGGCTTCTTTGTTAAAAACTAAGTATTATGATGTAATCAAAGATATTGTTAACAATATCACTGAATCTAATTATGAATTAAACTTTATTACCGCTGATCAAATAACCAAGGAGAAGGAAAATCAACCTGTTATTAAAAAACAAAATTATTTTCCTGATGCAGTCATTAATAAAAATTTAACATTCGATAACTTTGTAGTCGGTAACTTTAACCGTGAAGCTTCACAAGCTGCTTTGTTAATTGCGTCTAAGCCAGGTAAAATGTTTAACCCTTTATTTATCCATAGTCAATCTGGTTTAGGTAAAACGCACTTATTACACGCGATTGGAAACTACATCATTAAAGAAGGTAATCCGCACGCTAAAATTTTATATATCACCGCGCAAGGTTTGGTAGAAGAATACATCAAATATGTTCGTGGTGAGAAAGAAGATCAATCATTACAAGAGTATGTAAAAGCATTTGACGTCTTGCTTTTAGATGATGTGCAATTTTTAGCAGATAAGGTTAAAACAGAGGAAACGTTTTTCTATATCTATAACTATATGATTAATAACGGCAAACAAGTAGTTATCACTTCTGACCGTCACCCTAATGAATTAAAGAACTTAGAAGAACGTCTTGTAACCCGTTTTAACCAAGGATTAGTGGTCAAAATCGATGATCCAGACCAAAATACCTGTGTTGAGATATTACGTAAGAAGATTGTCGCAAATGGTTTAGATTTAGATAATTTTGATGATAATGTGCTCTATTTCTTTGCTGATAAATTTAGTAAGAATGTTAGAGAATTAGAAGGTGCATTAAATAGGTTAGTTTTTTACACAGTTTCTATTAAGCAATCTTCACGCATTACTATGGATATTGCAGCAGAGGCTGTCCAATCATTAGTAGGCGGAAAAGAAAAGGTTGCACAACTTAATGAACAAAAGATTATTAATGTTGTTGCAGACTACTACAATTTAACTTCATCCCAATTAACAGGAAAAATTAGAACAGGTCAAATCGCATTAGCCAGACATATCGCAATGTACTTAATTAGAAACACATTAGATGTTTCATTAAAAAAGATAGGCGATATGTTCGGCGGCAAAGACCACACAACAGTAATGTCCGCAATCACGAAGGTGGATAAAGAGTTAAAAACAAGTGAAGAACTCAAGACCGCGATTGCTGAGTTACAAAAGCGATTAAAAGTATAGAATTTTATTTAAAATAAAAATACTCAATTATAACGGTGTGTGTTATGATAAAAATAACAAAGGAATAACAACAAAAATAGAGTTATCCACATAATCCACCGACATTAATATAATTATTATTAATAATAAGAAAGAAGGAATAATATGAGATTCACAATTAAAAGAGAAGAATTCCTTAAAGGATTAAGCGTCGCCTCAAGAGCCGTCGCTAGTAAAGTAGCTGTAGCTGTCTTAACTAATTTAAAAATTGAATTAAATGATATTGGATTATTTATTACTGGATCCAATTATGATTTAACCATTAAAACTTTAGTGCCTTATAAATCTAATGGTGTAGAAATTATTCGTAACCATAAAGAAGGTGCTACATTAATTAACGCTAAATTAATTACTGAAATTGCGAGAAAGATGGAAGCAGAAGAAATTACCTTAGATGTAATTGATTCCACCATTGCTACTATTAGTGATAATCGCTCAGAATATAAACTTAATTGTGTTCGTCCAGAAGAATATCCAGATTTAGATTTAGATCCTACTGGCACAACAGTAACTCTCAGTAAATCTGATTTTGATTCTTTGGTGTCTCAAACCGCTTTTGCGGCTAGTTTAAAGGAACAACGGCCAGTTTTAACAGCTTTGAACTTAGAAGCTTCTAACGGCTTATTAACCACTACTGCTACCGACTCAGTAAGAATGGCGAAGAAAGAAATCGCTATTCCAGAAGGCATTACTTTTGTAGCTAACGTTCCTGCTAAAATGATGGTGGAAGTTGACCATTTATTAGAAGGTTTGGATAGTCTTAATATCGCTTTTAGCGATAAGAAAGCATTATTTACCTTAGGTACAACTGTTGTGGCGTCTAGATTAATTGCTTCCCCATATCCAAACACTAAAAACATTGCTCCAAAGGTGACTAACTATGTTTTAGAAGTTAACGCTAACGATTTATTAAAAGCTATCGACCGCGCTAACGTTTTATCAATTGACCGCGAAAATGTAGTTGATTTATCCATGAGCGAAGAAGGCGTAGAAATCTCAGCAAAATCACAACAAATGGGTTCTGCTATTGAACGTATAGAAGTATTTAAATACGAAGGCGCACCACTTAAAATTTCTTTCAATTGTGAATTTGTAACTGCTGCTGTTAAGGCACTCGGAAGTGAAGATGTTACATTAGCATTTATCGGCGAAATGAAACCATTTGTCATCAAAAACGCTTCCGATAACTCAGTGCTCCAAATTGTCACTCCAGTCCGTACATATTAGGCCTTAAAACGCAATTTAGAACTTATAATAGAACAGGGAATAATAATTATTCCCTTTTTTATTTATATCCTGTATAATTATTCCAAGAGGTTTATTGTGGGTAAAAAAGTGATTTCAATCTTAGAAGGAGAAAACTACATCACGTTGCAATCTTTATTGAAGGTTGGTGGTGTGATTTCTACCGGCGGGATGGCTAAAGCATTCTTGATGGAAACAACCGTTTTAGTCAATGGAGAAGCGGAAAACCGTCGGGGTCGTAAATTATATCCTGGTGATGTAATTGAGGTTGGAAATAGCGTTTTTGAAATCAAATAAGTATGATTGTCAAAACACTTACACTGAAGAACTTCCGAAATCATGATTATCTCTCATATGATTTCCAACCGCATTTAAACATCATTACTGGTGTAAATGCAGCAGGTAAGACAAATGTTGTAGAGGCTATCTATTATCTCTCAATCGGTAGAAGCTTTAGAACATTAGAAGATGAAGATTTAATTGAAAAAGGAAAAGAAACTGCAGAAATCTCTGCCTCTGTCGCAACTGGCGAATTGGTTCGAAAAATTCGTGTTGTGATTAGTAAAGAAGGTCGACAAGTATTCATCAATAACAAACCGATTTCGCGTTTATCGGAATTGTCAAATTGTATGAATGTTGTTCTCTTTGAACCAAAGGATGTATTACTCTTCCGTGGCTCACCAAGAACAAGAAGAAACTTTCTTGATATTAATTTATCAAAAAAGAGCCAACCTTACTTCGATTATCTCACTCGTTATGAGAAAGTATTAAAAGAGAGAAATGACCTCTTAAAACAGGAGAAAATCGATAAAAACCTATTAGACACTACTACAGAGATGCTTATTAAGTTAAGTGGTCCAATTGTGTCTTATAGGCAAATCTATTTCAAGGATATCAATGATATCCTTAATAAAATAACGCGCGCGCTCACAGGCGTGGACGGGAAATTAGAGATTATCTACAAACCGTTTGTGGAATATGACAAAGATTTCCAAAAGCACGCACTAGAGGCATTTAAAAAGGCTGAGGAAAATGATTTACACAAGAAGGTAACTTCTATCGGTGTACATCGTGAAGATTTCTCTATCAGTCTAAATGGACGTGATATTGGTCAATTTGGTTCCCAAGGGGAGAACAGAATTGTCTCATTAGCCTTAAAGTTAAGTCCTTACTTCTTGATAGATGATAAGGATAAAAGACCCGTTGTGGTCCTCGATGATGTGATGAGTGAATTAGATCAAGCACATCGTCAAAGATTAATTTCGTTTCTGAAAAAGTTTGAGCAAGTATTTATTACTGCAACACGACTTGAGGTAGATGGCGCTGCCAAATACCTAATAAAGAAAAAACAAGCAAATAAGGAGGTCTTCTAAATGGAAGAAGAAAAGAAAGAAGTAGTTGAAGCGACTGCTGAAAACAAAACTCCAGAGCCTGCTCCGGCTCCGGCAGTAGAAGTTTCCGAGATGAACGAACAAGAAACCGAACTCGAAAAAGCTGACGCTAATTACACTGCTACTAACATTCAAGTCTTGGAAGGGCTTGAAGCGGTTAGAAAAAGACCAGGTATGTATATCGGTACTACCTCAAGCGCAGGTCTTCACCACCTTGTGTGGGAAATTGTCGATAACTCAATCGATGAAGCGCTAGCGGGATATTGTACAGAAGTGTCTGTTACAATCAATCCTGGCGACACAATTACTGTAGTTGATAATGGACGTGGTATTCCAGTCGACGTAGTGGCAAAGAGTGGACTTTCTGGTGTTGAAACTGTTTATACAGTCTTACACGCAGGCGGTAAATTCGGTGAAGGTGGCGGTTATAAAGTTTCCGGCGGTTTACATGGTGTCGGTGCTTCCGTTGTTAATGCTTTATCTGAATGGTGTGAAGTTACTGTTCATAAAGATGGTGGCGTTTATTACATTAAATTCGTCAATGGTGGTCACATTGTTGAACATTTAAAGAGAATTGGCGATTGTGAAAAAGGCCATAACGGCACAACTGTTACATTTAAACCAGACGCGACAATTTTTACTGATACCACAGTTTATGATTATGAAAAAATCCGCGATAGAATGAGACAAGTCGCCTACCTTAATAGAGGAATTAAGATTAATGTTACTGACGCAAGAGTAACACCTAATATCAAAGAATCTTTCTGCTATCAAGGTGGTATTAAAGAATACGTCTTATATATCAATGCGGGCAAAACAAGATTATTTGATGAAGTAATTTATTGTGAAGGAACAGCTCCAATCACATTAGCAAGTGGTGCAACCGCACATGTTTATGCGGAAATCGCTATGCAATATGATGATGGCTATTCTGCTAACATTTATTCCTTCTGTAATAACGTTCATACCCATGAAGGTGGTATGCACGAAACAGGCTTTAGAGATGCGATTAGACGTGTTATTAACAAATATGCACACGACTATAAATTCTTAAAAGCTGATGAAGATGATTTAACAGTGGATGATATCACTGAAGGTTTAACTTGTGTTATCTCTGTTAAACACCCAAACCCTCAATTCGAAGGTCAAACCAAAACTAAATTAGGTAACTCCGAAGTGAGAAAGATTGTTTCCAGTATTGTTGGTGAACAATTAAATAAATTCTTACTTGAAGATCCAAAATTAGCACGTGTCATCATGGAGAAGATCGTCATGGCAGCGAACGCTCGTATGGCGGCTCGTAAAGCACGTGAAGAAGTTCGTCGTAAAGACGCTTTAGGACTTACTACCCTTCCAGGTAAGTTAGCGGATTGCTCAAGTAAAAACCCTGCTGAATGTGAATTATATATCGTTGAAGGTAATTCCGCTGGTGGTTCTGCAAAGAATGGCCGTAACAGAGAAACTCAAGCTATTCTCCCACTTCGTGGTAAAATTTTAAACGTTGAAAAAGCACAAGCGAAACGTATCTATGCGAACGCTGAAATTGGTAACATGATTACCGCTATCGGCGGTGGTGTGGATCCAGAATTTGATACTTCCAAAATCAGATATCACAAAATCGTCATCATGACCGATGCTGATGTCGATGGTTCACACATTCGTATTTTATTATTAACATTCTTCTATAGATTTATGCGTCCTTTAATCACTGAAGGTTACGTATATATCGCACAACCTCCACTATATAAAGTTGAATACCATGGTAAACAATACTATGCGTATAATGACGAACAATTAGAAGTTTTGAAAAAGAAACTTAAATTAAAACCAGGCTATCCATTCCAACGTTATAAAGGTCTTGGTGAAATGGATGCTGAACAACTTTGGGATACAACTATGAATCCTGAAAACAGAAAAATGCTTCGTGTCACATTAGAAGATGCGATTAAGGCTGAACAAGTATTCACTGATTTAATGGGCGATAATGTTGAGCCACGTAAAGAGTTCATTCACACAAATGCTAAGTTCGTGAAGAACCTTGATATTTAATAGGAGGACAAATTCATGTTATTCGAAGATAATGAAAAAATCGTTGAAGAAGCAGTTGAAGAAACTGAAGAAGAAATTAACGAAGAAGAATTAGAAGAACTTGAAGAAGGTATTGTGCCAGGATTAACTGATGTTGACACAGTCGGCCTTGTTAGAGAATCCTTCCTAGATTACGCGATGAGCGTTATCGTTGCTCGTGCCATCCCAGATGTTAGAGATGGTATGAAACCAGTTCATAGACGTATTGTTTACGCGATGAGTGAATCTGGTAACACTCCTGATAAACCATTTAAAAAATGTGCTCGTATCGTCGGTGACGTTATGGGTAAATATCACCCTCACGGTGACGCTGCTATCTATGGCGCGTTAGTGAGATTAGCACAACCATTCTCCATGAGATACACTCTTGTGGAAGGCCATGGTAACTTCGGTAGTATTGATGGCGATGAACCAGCTGCTTACCGTTATACTGAAGCCCGTATGGCAAAGATGGCCCTTGAAATGGTTAGAGATATCAACTGTAATGTTGTTGATTTTGTTGATAACTATGATGGTGTTGACCAAGAACCAACCGTTTTACCTTCTAGATTCCCTAACTTATTAGTTAATGGTTCAAGTGGTATCGCTGTTGGTATGGCGACAAACATTCCACCACACAATTTAGGTGAAGTTGTTGATGGTGTTGTTGCTTTAAGCAAAAACCCAGACATCACAACTGAAGAATTAATGGAATATGTTCATGGTCCAGACTTCCCAACAGGTGGTTTAATCCTTGGCCGTAGTGGTATTCGTGATGCTTATGAAACTGGTACTGGTAGCATCGCTATTCGTAGTAAATGTCATATCGAAGACCGTGGTGAACATGGTTTAAAGAGAATCGTTGTTGATGAAGTTCCTTACGGTGTTAATAAAGCTTTAATGATTGAAAACATGGCAAATCTTGTCCGTGATAAAATTATTGAAGGTATTTCTGACATCCGTGATGAATCAAATAAAGACGGAATCCGTGTGGTTATTGAAGTAAAAAGAGACGCCATTCCAGAAGTTTTATTAAATCAATTATTTAAGATGACAAGCTTACAAGTGAGCTTTGGTATTATCAATCTTTGCTTAGTTGATAACGCACCAAAAGTGTGTTCTTTAAAACTCATGCTTCAACAATACTTAGATTTCCAAGTCTCTGTTATTGCTAGAAGAACACAATTCTTATTAAAGAAAGACGAAGCTCGTGATCACATTGTTGTTGGTTTAATTAAGTGTCATGACAATATTGATGACATTGTCGAAATTATTAAATCTAGCCGTTCTTCTGAAGAAGCGACAAATCGCTTAATTGAAAAATATGATTTCAGTAAAGAACAAACAGAAGCTATCTTAACAATGCCATTACGTCGTTTAACAGGTATTGAAACAGACAAATTGCAAGCTGAAAGAGCTCAACTTGAAAAGAATATCGCAGAATACAAAAACATTCTTTCTAGTAAGGAAAATGAAACCCAAGTGGTTATTAATGAATTATTAGAAATTAAAGAAAAATTCGGCGATGAAAGACGTACTGAAATTACAAACAGTGATGCCTCTATCGATGATGAAGATTTAATTCCACAAGAAGATATCGTTATTACCTTATCACGTGGTGGTTATGTTAAGAGATTAAACTCTGATACATTTAAAGCACAAAATCGTGGTGGTCGTGGTGTCCGTGGCACATCATTAAATGAAAATGATGTCGTTGAATTAATGGTTTACACAAAGACACATACCGATTTACTTTTCTTTACTGATTTAGGTAAAGTTTACCGTATTCGTGGTTACCAAATTCCAGAATATCAAAGAACTGGTAAAGGTATCCCAGTGGTTAACTTAATTAATATTGAAAAAGGCGAAAGCGTCAAAGCAATTATCGCGGTTGATGAATATTTAGATAATCGTTTCTTAATGTTCTTCACCACAAACGGTATTGTTAAACGTACACCAATTAAAGAATACGAATCCATTAGACAAAATGGTAAGATCGCAATTGAATTAAGAGATGGCGATAACTTATTAGCTGTTAAAGAAGTCCAAGAAAAGATGACTTTAGCGGATGGTTCAGAAACTGATTTAATCGTTGGCATTGCGTCAAGCAATGGTAAGATGGTTAACTTTGCTGTTAATGAAGCACGTCCAATGGGCCGTAGCACTTCTGGTGTTAAAGGTATTGAATTAGCTGAAGGGGCAAAAGCCATTGGCGTAACCGCAGCTTATGAAGGTGAAAAAGTCCTTGTCTTAACTGATAAAGGTTTTGGTAAGATGACTCACTACAGTGAATACCGTTTAACAAAACGTGGTGGTAAAGGTGTTTCTACAATCAAAGAAACCGATAAAACCGGTAAGATTGTTGCCGTCCGTAGCGTTAACGGTGATGAAGACTTAATGGTCATTACTAACGCTGGTATTGTGATTAGAATCCCACTTGAACAAGTGAGAGAAACTTCTCGTAACACTCAAGGCGTTAAGATTATGAACCTTGAAGGTAGACAAAGAGTTTCTAGCATTGCGATTGTTCCACATGAAGAAATTAGTGAGGAAGAACCTGTTGAAGGCGAAGAAGTCGTAGCAGAAGAAACTACTGAAAACACTGAAGAATAATTGAGTTTTATGAAGATTTTGGTTAGTTTTGAGCCAAATAAGAAAGCCTCTGATTTTGAGGGAGCTCGTCTTAGAAAGACTATAAAAGGCTCCCTTGAAATGGTGGGCATAGACTACACAAATAACTTTCTTGATAGTTATGATGTAGCTCATTTAATCTCGCCTGTTGATGAATTTAAAATAAGTGAACTTAAAGAAAAGAATATTCCGATAATCGCTAGCGCGTTATATTGTGAAAATGATCCATTAGCGAGTTATTTAGAATATAAAGTAACAAAAAAAGGTGAAAAGATTATTCACTTAAATAATCGTTCTCTTAAATTCTTAAATAAAGTTGATTTAGTCCTCGTACCTACCGAGCGCGCACGCGCGTTCCTTATTAATGAGGGAGTTATAACTGATATCGCAGTCGTTCTTCCAGGTGTTAACTTATCACGATTCAATTTAGCTCGTGATGATGAAAAAGAAATCTTCTATCGTTATTTCCGTGAAGATCCAAAGAAGCAATTAGTGGTTGGATTAGGAAATTATGATTCCAAGATGACTGGTATTAACGCGATGATTAACGCGGCTAGGAAAGTGCCTGATGCATTATTTTATTACATTGGTCGTGAAATTAAATTAAATGCTTTTAAATCACTTAAACTCAAAACAATCATGAAACTTGCACCTAAAAATATTAAGTTTGTGAATATTGTGCCGGATGATATTTATCGTAGTGCTTTAATGAATGCCTCAATATTTATTATTCCAGAATATCGCACACTTGGTATTGTTAGTGTGATGGATGCGATGGCCGCAAAATGCCAAATTATTGCCCGTAAGCAAGATGTTATATCAGATTTATTAATTGATAATAAGAATGCTTATATTGGGGAATTTAGTGAAACTTTAACTTCATTAACAAAGGATTATTTACACAATAAATTAAAACCTACAATTAATGAATCATACAATGAAGTTTCTAAATGTAATTTAAAAGCTTTTGGAGAACAATTAAAGTTCTATTATCAAGAGCAAATTAATAATAAACAAATAAAGGAGTGACGAATATGATTGATATTAATGTTATTCGTGAAAATCCAGCTAAAGTAGCAGATGCCTTAAAGAAGAAATTATGGGATGTTGACTTTACTGAATTATTAAAATGGGATGAAGAAAGAAAAGCTCTCATTCAAACCGTGGAAGGCAACAAAGCGGAAATGAATCGTTTGTCTGCAAGTGTTCCACAAGCCAAGAAAAATGGTGAAGATGTTAGCAAAATATTTGCAAAAGTTAAAGAAATTGCTGCAAATAATGCTGAAAATGATAATAAACTTAAGGAATTAGAACAAAAGATTTATGACTTTTTAGTTGTGTTACCAAACATTCCTGATGATGATCTTCTTCCTGGCGAAAAAGAAAATAATAAAGTTTTACGTTATGTAAATGATAAACCAGAATTTAATTTCCCAATGAAAGATCATGTGGAATTAGCCACATCCTTAGGATTAGTTGATTATGAACGTGGTGTGAAGATTGCTGGTCGTGGTAGTTGGATTTACACAAACCTTGGCGCTCAATTAGAATGGGCATTACTCAACTTCTTCATTTCTGAACATTTAAAAGATGGATATACATTTATCCTACCTCCACATTTATTAAATGAACAATCTGGTTTAGTGGCAGGACAATTCCCAAAATTTAAAGAAGATGTTTTCTGGCTCAATGGTTTAGAACCAAAAAGATTCCTCTTACCAACTGCTGAAACTGCATTAGTTAATTTATATCGTGATGAAATTATTCCTGAAGATGAATTACCAAAGAAATTCTTTGCTTATACACCTTGCTATCGTCGTGAAGCAGGTTCATACCGCACAGAAGAAAGAGGTATGATTCGTGGTTATCAATTTGATAAAGTCGAAATGGTGCAATACACCAAACCAGAAGATAGCGATGCAGCATTTGAAGAATTAGTCGGCAAAGCAGAAAGTTTAGTAAAGAAGTTAGGCTTACATTACCGTGTTAGTAAATTAGCCGCTGGCGATATTTCTCACTCAATGGCAAGAACTTACGATATTGAAGTCTATTTACCATCTATGGGTATTTATAAAGAAGTATCATCTGCATCTAACGCTCGTGATTATCAAGCTAGACGTGGTATGGTCCGTTATAAAGACAAAGCAACTGGTAAGAATAAATATGTTCATACCTTAAATGCTTCTGGCTTAGCAACAAGCCGTATCTTCCCAGCTATTCTTGAACAATATCAACAAGCTGACGGATCTGTTCTTGTTCCTGAAGTATTACAACCATTCATGGGTGGTTTAAAAATAATTAAACCAATTAAAAAATAAGAATAATCTCATTTCTCCTTTCAAGAGACCATCTAAAGATGGTCTTTTTCTTTTTTTAAGAAAAGTAGTGGTTTTAACATAATAAATAACATTTTTATGTTATAATAAATCCGCCATCGCGATGAGTATCTACGAACCAGGTCAGGATAGGAATATAGCAGCCTTAAGTAACGTATTCATGTGCGGTGGTTTGTTGTATGAAAACTATTGATGAAAAGTTTATGTCTCTTGCTTTAAATGAAGCAAAGAAAGCAGAAGCAATTGATGAAGTTCCGATTGGATGCGTGATTGTTAAAGATAATAAAATTATTGCAAGAGGACATAATTTGCGTGAAACCAAAAAAGATCCATTAGGCCACGCAGAGCTGGTGGCTATTAAAAAAGCCAGCAAAAAGCTTATGAATTGGCGGCTAGAAGATTGTGATTTATATGTTACTCTAGAGCCTTGCATCATGTGTAGTGGTGCAATTATCCAATCTAGAATTAGAAGAGTTATCTTTGGGGCGTACGACCCCAAAGGTGGCGCAATTTCTTCTTCAATTAATGTCTTTGAGGCAAAAAACATAAACCATCATCCTGAAATTGTGCCTGAAGTATTGAAAGATGAATGCTCTTCTATCCTCACAAATTACTTCAAAAAGAAAAGAAAAAGCAAACTTGGACTTTAAAATAGAGTCCAAGTTTTTTATTATGTATACATGCGTAATAAAGAAAATAAAGAAATTGAACGTTTCTCTGTTAACGAAGAAACTGGTTTAACAAAAGAACAAGTTATTCAAAGAAACCAAGAAGGTTTAAATAACAAAACGAAAATTGTTGTGGGTAAGACCTATGGTGAAATTATTATGAATGATTTATTCAGCTTCTTTAATTTGCTTTTATTTGGTATCGCAATTTTATGTGCTTCAGCCCAATATTACACAGGTTTATTTTTCCTTGTGATTCTTTTCTTAAATATCGGCATTAGTTTATATCAAGACATTAAAGCTCGTCATTTAATGAATAAGTTAAGAGTTTTAACTCAACCAAAAGCCCACGTTATTCGTGAAGGTAAAGAAGAAGAAATTGAAATAAGTGAAATTGTTTTAGATGATGTTGTTGTTTTAAAAGCGGACGCTCAAGTATCAGCGGATGGAGTTTTGTTATCTGGCAATTTATTAGTTAACGAATCACAGTTAACTGGTGAATCTGCAAATATTGCTAAATCAGTGGGCGATATTATTTATTCTGGTTCATTTATTGTAAGTGGCAATGGGCGAATGAAAGCCGAAAAAGTTGGCAGTGAAAGTTATGTTGAACAACTTCAATCTGAAGCGAAAAAATTTAAACGTTCCCCATCTGTTATTCTTAAATCACTAAGATATTTATTCCGTGTTTTAGGTTCTATTGTCATTATTATGGGTTTAGCTATCTTTTTAGTATATTCACTAAAAGGTGAATTAAGTACTTATGATAAATTTAAAGATTCTGTTCCAGGTATTACTGGTAGCATGATATCGATGATTCCTTCGGGATTATATTTATTAACATCCGTTACCTTAGCGGTTGCAGTTATTTCTTTAAGTAAGAAAAATGCGAGAGTGCAAGATTTCTATTCTATCGAAATGTTAGCAAGAACTAATGTTTTGTGTGTTGATAAAACTGGCACAATTACTGATGGAACAATGAATGTAGTTAATATGGAAGTTCTTGATCACACTTATAACAAGGTGGACGTAGAACAAATTATTTCTAATATTTTACACGCTACAAACGATGATAATTTTACCGCCAAAGCCCTTAAGGCTTATTTCACTTATGAACTAACAAAGAAAGTTGTCTCGACTTTACCATTTAATAGTGATAACAAATATTCTGCCGCTTCTTTCTCTGGTAATGAAACTTACGCTTTGGGAGCCTTAGAGTTCTTAAATCTTGATAACCCTTCTTTAGCGAGAGCAAAAGCTAATGAGTTTACTGCATCTGGCTATCGAGTAATGGTTCTTGCTAAAGGGAAACAAACAATTACAGGAGATAAGATTGAAGGTAAATTATCTCCAATCGCAATTATTGTTTTGCAAGATCACATTCGTGAAGCAGCGCCTCGTACTTTTGCGTGGTTCAAGAATAATGATGTACAAGTCAAAGTTATTTCTGGTGATGACGCTCAAACGGTCAGTGAAATTGCTAAGAAAGCTGGAATTGAAGGAGCAGATAAATTTATTTCATTAGCAGGCTTATCACTTGAGCAAGTGAAAGAAGTAGCGAATCAATATAATGTCTTTGGTAGAGTTTCTCCAGAACAAAAAGAAGCTTTAGTTATTGCAATGAAAGAAAATGATCAAACAGTGGCAATGACTGGAGATGGGGTAAACGATATTTTAGCGTTAAAACGTGCTGATTGTTCTATTGCCATGGCGAGTGGAGCAGAAGCGGCAAAGAATGTCTCACACATTGTTTTATTAGATTCTAATTTTGATTCTTTACCAGCTGTTGTGGATGAAGGCAGAAGAGTAATTAATAATGTGCAAAGAACTGCATCTTTGTTCTTGGTTAAAACTATCTTCTCTGTAGTGTCTACATTAGTGTTTTTGATTCTTTTAGCCACATTAGGTGAAAAATATAAATATCCATTTGAGCCAACACACTTCTATGTTTGGGAAGATGCTTCAATTGGTTTAGCGGCTTTCTTCTTATCGTTAGAGAAGAATAGTGAACGAATTAAAGGTTCTTTCTTAAAAAATATCTTTAGAAAAGCTATTCCTGCTGGAATTGCGGTGCTTTTATCAGTCGCAGCGTGCTTTGTTTTATATTTATTTGAGGAATACGGTATTACTTACACAGGGATTTATTCTTTTGAATCTGCTGTAACAATGAGTGTTTTGTGTTTCACTGTTGTGGGAGTAGGCACTTTATTAAAAATATGTTTGCCATTAAATAAATATCGTGGTTTAGTCTTTATTGGTTCTACATTGGTTTCTTTTGCGGCATTAGGTTTAGCTGCGCTTATTACCTATCAATGGGATATTAAGTATTCCATTTTAATAATTAATTTCAAATCACTAACACCTGTGAATTATTTTGTTTGTGGATTAGTGATTATTATTACTATTGCTTTATTCTTTGTTAGTACATATATCATAGAAGTTATTAAAGGAGAACATCAAAATGTTAAAGATTAATCCAGAAGTAGCAAAAGCTATTCAAGAAAATCGTCCAGTTGTGGCGTTAGAAAGTACAATTATCAGTCATGGCATGCCTTATCCAAAAAATGTACAAACTGCCTTAGCGGTTGAAAAGGTTATTAGAGACCATGGAGCAGTGCCTGCGACAATTGGCGTTATTAATGGAGATGCGATTGTCGGTATGACTCCAGAAGAAATTGAAGAATTTGGTAAAAGAAAGGGGATCTTAAAAACTTCTCGTAGAGATTTACCAGTTATATATGCAAAAAAATTATGGGCCGCAACAACGGTCGCAGCAACAATGATTATCGCTCATCAAGCTGGTATTGAAGTATTTGTGACTGGCGGTATTGGTGGTGTTCATAGAGGCGCACAAGAAACAATGGATATCTCTGCTGATTTGCAAGAATTAGCAAAGACTGATGTCACTGTTATTTGTGCTGGGGCAAAGGCTATCTTAGATTTACCATTAACATTAGAATATTTAGAAACCATGGGTGTGCCTGTTTTAGGCTTTAAAACAAGCGAATTACCAGCTTTCTATACCGCTCATAGTGGTCTAAAAGTCGATTATCAATTAGATAGTTATGAAGACGCTGCTAAAGTGATTTATGAAAAACGTCTTAATAACCTAAAAGGAGGCATCTTAATCACTAATCCTATTCCAGAAGAATACGCAATGGATAAGGATGTGATTAATACTGCTATTGAAAAAGCTTTAAAACAAGCTGATGAACAAGGAATTAAAGGAAAGGAGATTACTCCATTTTTGCTAAAAACTATCGTAGAACTAACTGGTGGAGATTCATTAGAATCTAATATCAAATTAGTACTTAACAATGCGATGGTGGGAGCAGAAATTGCCAAAGAGTATTGTAGAATCAAGTGAAAACTGAACATAAATTTGCTGAAGCTCTCAAAGTATTAATGGCGGAAGTGCCACTAGATTCAATTTCAGTGACCACTTTAGCTAAGAAATGTCATGTTAATAGACAAACATTCTATTATCATTTTCATGATATTTATGACCTCCTTACTTTAGTGTTTCTTAATGAATCTATTCCGGATGTAGAAAAAGTGAGCGATATAAAATCACTCATGAAATGTATTTTCAAATATTACAGTAAAAATAGTGCGTTTTTAAATGCAACATTAGACTCTGCTGGGAAAGATTTATTTGAACAATTTATTTATAATGTCTGCTATCAAAATATTTTAAAATTTATTAACGCAGTAACGGATAGTAAGAAATTACATATTAATGATCGTAAGGCAGTCGCTAGATTCTATTCTTTAGCGTACTCCCATTCTATTACTTACTATTTATCAACATATAAAACTAGAACGTATGAAGGTTTAATGAACTGCTTCATTTTTGAAGCTGATGACAATATTGAACAAGCAATTCATCGTTTATTACTTATAAGGAATAAGATTAATGATTGATTTTGATTTTTGTGCACCAACACGCATTATATTTGGTCATGATAAAGAAAAGGAAATCGGCAAAGTACTAGCAAGTTACAACGCTAAAAAAGTTTTAATTGTGCTTGGCCAAGGTTCAGTAAGAAGAAGCGGTTTATTAGATGTCGTTCTTTCTTCCTTAAAAGAAAATAAGATTGAATATTTATTATTAGAAGGCGTTAGACCAAATCCTACAAACACATTAGTTAATGAAGGTATTAAATTAGCTAAAAATAACCAAATTGATTACTTATTAGCAATAGGTGGTGGATCAGTCATTGATACTGCAAAATCAATCGCGGTTGGTTATTACTATGATGGAGACGCATTTGATTTTAATTTACATCTTGCCACTCCTATAAAAGCCTTACCAATTGGTGTTATATTAACCATTTCTGCAAGTGGTAGCGAAGCTTCCACATCTTGTGTTATTCAAAATGATGAAACACAAATTAAAATGGGCTTTAATAGTCAATTAGTTAGACCAGTTTTCGCTATTGAAAACCCAGCCTTAACTTATAGTGTTAATAAAACTCAAACAGCGTATGGCGTTGTGGATATTATGATGCACACAATTGGTAGATATTTCCAACCAAGTATGGATAACGAACCATGTGATGGTTTTGCTGAAGCTTTACTTAGATCAGTGATTAAAGCTGGTAAGGAAGTAATGAAGAATCCTCATGATTATCAAGCAAGAGCAGTCTTAATGCTCATGTCATCATTATCACATAATGGATTAACTAGCATTGGTAAAAAATCAATGTTACCAGTCCATCAATTAGAACACGCTTTATCAGGCATGTATCCAAGTGTCGCTCACGCTGCTGGATTAGCTCTTCTTTGGCCAGCTTGGGCTCGATACTATGTAAATTATGATTTAGATAAATTTGATTCCTTTGCGAGAAATGTTTGGGGATCAAAATTAAAAAATAAGAAACAAAACGCTTTAAAAGGTATAGAATTATTGGAAGAGTTCTTCTCTTCCATGAATATGCCTAAAACATATCAAGACTTAGGAATTAAAAATATTGATATTGAAGGTTTGATTAAAAAATTAACGAATAACGGCACACGTGTAGTGGCCCATCACGTTAAACCACTAGATGGAGAAGTAGCTAGAATCATCTACACTAGCTGTCTCTAGAAAGAAGGAATATTTATGAAAAAAGAAGATGTCTCAGGAATAGTTGTTTATATCCTCATCCTCGCAATTGCGGTAGTGTTTGGTATTACAGTATTAAGAACTCACGCTAACAATTCAGGTATGGAGGGCGGTATTTATATGCTCTTTGTATTAGGAGCGATTGTCGCCGGTGTTTTATTTAATGCCATATTATTTGAACTTGCCCATATGGCGGGAGCAAAAATTGGTCATTATACTGTTTTATCAGTTAACATTCTTGGTCTTAAATGGTACAAAGATGAAGACCGTAAGAGCCATTTTAAATTATCTTCTTATGATGGTTTAACTGGCGAAACAAAAATCTTACCAAAAGAAAATCAAAATAAAGAACCAAATCCAACTGCTTATCTTTTATTTGGCACATTCTTTTATGCTTTAGAAATGATTGTTTTTGTCACATTATTCTCTGCCTTTACTAATCAATCAAATAACCAATTCTTAGCAAATCTCGGCTATTTCTTCTTAATTATGGGCACAATTGGCGGAATGATATTAGTCTATAACATCTTACCATTCCATCTTGATGCAACAACTGATGGTTATCGTTTAACTATGGTGGGTAACGCCACTAACAAAAAAGCTTTTAATGAATTATTAAGAGTAGAACACGCGGTCGCGATGGGTGAAACAAATGTCGAAGTTGCCACATTCTCAGAAATCACCAACTTCACCGCTGAATTAAATTTAAATAAAGTTTATGTTTTGCTAGACCAAAAGAAATTTAAAGAAGCAGAAGAATTATTAGACCTTATCTTAGCGGGTAAAAATACTATTTCAGAAAAAGTATATATTCGTGCTAGATCACAAAAGATTTATATTAACTTAATTACTAAATCATTAGATGAAGCAAAAGAATATTATGACAAGGAAGTTCCTATGTCAGAACGTCGATTAATCTCCAATGATCTTTCAATGGTCTCTATTCGTACTTATTTATTAATGTCTGGTTTATTAGATGGTAGTCGCTCAGAATGTGCAATTGCGATTAATAATGTGCGCAAGTGTTATAAATCAACCCCTAAACAAAGACAAAAAGTAGAAGCAACATTATTTAATGATGCGATTAATCGTGTAAATGAATTACACCCAACTTGGGGATTAACTGAATATTTAATTAAATACGAAGAACCAAAATCAAAATCTAAAAAATAATTGGTAAAAATTATTTAATTAATTATTTAAGTTATTTAAAATTAATTTGTACATAATGTACAAGAAAGGATTTATATTATGTCATTTAGATTTATGCTCAACGAAACCTCTTATCATGGGCACGGTGCAATTGAAAACATTGTTCCAGAAATTCAAAGTAGAGGATTTAAAAAAGCGCTTGTTTGTTCTGACCCAGATTTAGTGAAATTTGGTGTTACTGCTAAAGTAACTGATTTATTAGACAAAGCAGGTGTTGCATACGAACTTTATACAAACATTAAACCAAATCCAACTATTGAAAATGTTACTAGTGGTGTGGAAGCTTGTAAGAAAGCAAACGCTGACTTCATTATCGCTATCGGTGGTGGTTCTTCCATGGATACCTCTAAAGCTATTGGTATCATTATGACTAACCCAGAATTCGCTGATGTGAGAAGCCTTGAAGGTGTTGCTCCTACTAAAAAACCATGTCTTCCAATTATTGCGGTAGCCACAACTGCTGGTACTGCTGCAGAAGTTACTATTAACTATGTTATTACTGACGTAGAAAAGAAAAGAAAATTCGTTTGCGTGGACGCACACGATATGCCAGTCGTGGCAATCGTTGATCCAGACATGATGGCGTCAATGCCTAAAGGCTTAACCGCTTCTACTGGTATGGATGCATTAACTCATGCTATCGAAGGTTACATCACCCGTGGTGCTTGGGAAATGTCTGATATGTTCCATCTTAAAGCAATTGAAATTATTGCTCGTTCTTTAAGAGGTGCAGTAAAGAATACTCCAGAAGGACGTGAAGGTATGGCGTTAGGCCAATATATCGCCGGTATGGGATTCTCTAATGTTGGTTTAGGTATTGATCACTCTATGGCCCACACATTAAGCGCTTATTATGATGTTCCACACGGTGTTGCATGTGCTATGTTACTCCCAATCGCAATGGAATTTAACGCAGACGTTACTAAAGAAAAATATAGAGAAATCGCTAGAGCAATGGGTGTTAAAGGTGTCGATGAAATGAGTCAAGAAGAATATCGTAAAGCCGCTATCGATGCTGTTAAACAACTTTCTGTTGATGTTGGTATTCCAACCAAATGTGAAAAGATTGTTGCAAGCGATTTAGATTCTTTAGCCACAGATGCACTTCACGATGCATGCTATCCAGGCAATCCAAAAGAAGCTACACACGAAGAAGTTGTTAATCTCTTTAAGAAATTAATGTAATTAAACTATAAGATTAGACCCAATAGTTAGATGACCTAACTAGGGTCTTTTCTTATATTTTTTATAAAGTTCTTTGATAATAAGTTTGTTTGGCTCTTCCTTTTTTAAATACTACATTTTTATCAATAAGTTTATTTAATGCGCGAATCAAAGCATCTTTATTTAAAGATGTTAATTCTTCTAATTCTGTTCTTGTGTAATCAAAATTACTTTTCATCTTACTTAGCACATTTTTTTCGTTATTATTAAAACTAATTTCTCTTTTTACTGGTAATGTAATAGAGATATATGAATTTGATATATCAAATAGTGGCCTCACGCCACAATTTTTATATGATTTATTAATTCTTTTAACACCTGTTGCGAATAATTCAACAATATTTAATCGATGAAACACATTACCAATAATTGGATTTCTTAAATAAGAAAATCTACCATGAATGAAAGCTTCTTTAGATATTCCGTTTGGTAATCCTCCTGGAGAAGAAATAATAATCTTATCTTGATACATTTCTACTTTCGTATTAATTGATATATCCCAAGTTCTATGGATAATTGAATTAGCGGTCGCTTCTCTAAAAGCTTCGAAAGGAATTAATTCATATTTTTCTCTAAACCCACCTTCAATCCTTTCAATAATATATTCATTTTTAAATATTTCTAAGATATCTAAATATTGTTTCAATATTGATGTGTTTGATAGTGTGTATCTTTTCTTAATTTCATTGATATTACGGCCAAAAACAACAATATCAAAACCAGGATAATTATTTGTGTCCGCTAATAAGTTTGCTGCGTTGTTATAACCATTTTGATTTAAGAGATTTAAACTCTTTAATGTATCTTGGTTAAATACTTCTAAATTTAATGCCTCTTTGATATTTTTGCCTAAGATATCAAATGATAAATCTTGTCTTTTAGAAGTTAATTCTTCATAAGATATATTCATTCCTTCTAGCACTAAACGGTTTTCTTCTAGTGAATCTACTTCAATTGTGGAAGTATCATTTCTTTTATAACATTTGCCATTATATCGATAAGGTGTTTCATCACCTTTAAACACTTCTAGAGTAATTGTGTTATTATTATTCACTTTTAAGGAAAAATTAGGTTTTGGCTTAATTGAATCATTTATTTGGTTTTCAATATTTAAACATTCTTCTTTTGGAGATTTAACACCTTTAATAACATAATCATCGCTTATACCAAAAATAATTTTTCCATCATTATAATT
>CAVEYA010000068.1:20620-23715 GCA_963619935.1 bacterium
GCGTAGGCACAAACAGTTTTTAAATATGTGCGATTAATTTCTTCTTTATATTCTAAAACCTTATTTTCTTTTTCTAACATTTCTTTTCTCCTAGTTCTAGGATAATACATTGTTAGCAAAAGTGCAACGATTACTCTTTCGTTGCATTTTCATTTATATCATTGAATATGGAAATAAGCGATTTTAGACTAATTTACTTAATGTTCCTTCAATTCCTCATACAATAGGCGAACATTCCTTAAATGACTTATTAAGCGTAATTAAAAGGCGCACACGTATGTGTATGCGCCAATAGAATTACGTTAATTAATTATTTTTGTCTCTTTTTACGTTTGAAGATGAAGTAAATACCAACAGCACTAACAGCAGTAACACCAACAATTAATACAACATATAACATATTTGTGTCTTTATTAATTAATGTTATACGGTTGGACGCCACTGTACGTGACATAAAGTTATCTAGATCAGAATACTTACCAACGATGAAGTCATATCTTGCGATACATTGTTCAATCACTGATCCTAATTCATTAGCATCAGCATCACTGATTGCAGCGGCCATGGTTGTATCGTAATTTTTTAAATTATTGAAACCATCTTCACAGTTCCACCAAGTATCTGTTGAAAGACCTTTTAATGCCGCACAATCACTAGCTGTCATATCCAAGAATGCTTGTGCGTATGTTTCTTCAATCGCTGTTGCGTCATCATAAGCCACAACGGTAATAGAAATTGATTCGACGAATGTACGGCAATCATAAGATATCATTGAGAAATCATAACTAAATGGTAAGTAAATACATGTTGAATCATTCGTGTTTGGATGATAACACATATTTGAACATTCTAAGCTTGCGACATCGCTAGTCTTATTAACGTGTACGCCTTTAGCCACAACTTTACTAATAATGTAATTAGTATCGTTTAATGTTAAACCTAATGATGAATTAGCAGCAAAGTTAATGTCATTAATATCTGGTGCATAACCAACACCAATATCTGTAACATCGGTAACTGTAAAGATGTCTGTATCAATACCACTGATGTAACTTGCAACATTACTTATCGTAATTGAAGTACTATAATCACCAGTACCGTTATTGTATAAGGTATATGTACCTGCTACTTCATTAGCGGCGGTAACAGTTAATTCTAATGTTCCTTTAATAGCAGTATTAATAGTGGAAGTAGCTGTAATAGTGGTCTTACCAGCTTTAATACCGGTTAAAACACCTTCACTTGTAATTGTGGCAACAGTTTCATCACTACTAGTCCAAGTTACACCAGTTTGTACTGTGTAAGTTGGAGTGTAAATAGGACTTAATGTGACTTCTTGCCCGGCCTTAATAGAATCAACACCATTAATGCTGATAGCTTCTAAGGTGGAAGTTCCTTCTTCTACTGCTTCACATGTTGCGTCAGAAACTACACATTCACCGTTCTTCATTTCTATACTATCGTATGGGAACCAAACGGTTGTGCATTTACCAACTTTAATAGTTGAAGCATCTCCTGCTCCTTCAGTCATCTTATCAAAAGAGACTGTACGGTTAGTTTCTTCATCAATTAAAGATAAACTTATAGAAGAACCAGACCAAGAAGATGTCACTTTATTAATTGTGCCCTTTACATAGTAAGAGAAGATTTCTTTTTGTTCTAAGTTTTCATCTAAATCATATGGCCAAATATCATTTTCTGCTGCAAGGATTACATCTGCCACACTTAAAGGCGCTTCATTTGTGTAACCTTTTTGCGAGAAAACAAATAATTCACAACTATCTTTCTTTGTATCATCTACTTTTGAAGTAGCGGTAATTGTAACTAAACCAGATTTATCATAGCTTGTCACAATGCCAGAATTATCTACTGTTGCAATATTAGAATCACTACTTGTCCATGTGACTGATTTGTTAACAGCTTCTTCAGGCAATGCAGTTACTGATAAACCAGTATATGTGGAATTGCTATGTAGAATAGCAGCTTTCTTTTTATTTAAAGCAATGCTTTCAATTTGATTAACATCTACAACATGAATAGTGAATGTTGCTTTCTTAGTGTTATCACCTAAGGAAGTAGCGGTAATGGTAGTTTCACCCGCCACTAAACCAGTAATGGTGACGTTTTCACCTGAATCAGTAGTAGTGCTAGAGAAACTTACACTCTTGGCTGGAGAAGCAGTCCAAGCGACTCTTAAATCTGCATCTTCACCACCAGTGACAGTTGCGGAAGCAGTCATTGAACCATCTAACATTACTCTTGAAGCAGAATTAGTAGTAGTTACATTATTAATAGCGATATCAGAAGTTAAACCACCAATACGATAGAGTTGGAACTTTGTTTGGCTACCGGTATAGGTAGTAAAACGATAATCACTGTTATTAGACATTATATAAGCGGTAAGTGCTTTATTTTTAATTGTAGCTGTACCATTAGCAATACTAATTGTCCAATACTTATTAACATATTTAGAAGAATAGACAGTCATGTTTTGGTTGGTAGTGTTTGCAGCAACTAAATCACCATCCACATAAGATAATGTCCATGCATCAGCTTCACCACCTAAGGTAAAAACTGTTAAATTATTTATATCAGTAATAAATCCACTATTAATTGTTACGTCAACGGCTTGGAAATAACCTTTAGTAACACCTAACTTTTTATATTCACCTGCGGCTTTATTCTTTGCTTCATTAACGAAGATTAATCTATCACCTGCCATTAAGGAAGAAGCATCAGTTACTTTAGAATAGGCTAATGAACCATTAATGGTTAAACCAGTTACAGTAATACTTAAACCAGAATATGTTCCAGTTACGCTTGTTGCACCTTTAACTAATTCTCCCCAAACAACATCGGAAGTAACATCCACTTTACTACCATCACTATAATTAGCGTAGATAGTTAAGCCTGTTGGATCAAAAGCAGTTTTTGCGTTATAAGTAGTAGTCACTAATGTGCCTTCCATAGTTAAACTCACTAAAGACACAACAGTAATAGATTGAGAAACTGTTTTTTTATTATATGTATATGTTATAGAAGTATCGCCTGCACTGAGTGCGCCTGTAGGAGCGTATGTATATCCGCTTGCGATT
>CAVEYA010000068.1:23795-36680 GCA_963619935.1 bacterium
TATGTTATAGAGGTATCGCCTGCACTGAGTGCGCCTGTAGGAGCGTATGTATATCCGCTTGCGATTTCTTCTACACTGCCATCACTATAATTAGCTTGTAAAATTGTTCCACTTGGATCAAAAGAATCACCTTCATTGTATGAAAGTTTGCTAGCTGGAGTCTTGATACTAATAGAATCTAAAGTAATAGAACCACTTATTTCATATAATTGAATAGCTTGTTGAGTAGTCTTATAAAATCTAAATCTAGATCCAGTCCCAGTGAGATATTGTAAGGTTGTTTTATCACTTGCGGTAACAATAATATTTCCATCATCGTCTAAAGAAATAGTGTTGGTATAACTATCAGTTTTAGAAGATAAAAGATTATTACTACTTTTAGTGTTACCAATGTAATAACCTGAATTTGATTTTATAGAATAACCACTGCTTTTTTTAGCAATAGTGAATGTATATGCTGAGTAATCACCTTCGATAGTGTGATTTGAGATTGATACTGCTTGTTTATTGCCACTTGCATCTAAAGAAGCCAGTGATCCATCAAAAATTACGCTACTAGGTTCATAGACAAATAAGTACTCGCCAGACCAGTCATTTTTGGCCGTAGTTACCTTCGTATAAGTGTAACTATCTGCCTTAACTTGGCTTATATTCTGATTTGCACTTACCGTTATAGCTCCTAGCGATAAACTGGTAGCTGCAAATCCTAAAAAGAGAAATTTAAGATGGTGTTTTTTCATAAGTCATCCTTTTGAATGGGAAAGCTACCCTACTTAAATAATATCTTTTGCGGTGGGGGCAATACAATAAATATTTTAGAATTTTACTTAATTATTCTTCTTTTTTCTAAAAAGATAGAATCCTAAAGCCACTAATCCAGTTAAGGAAATAATCATGATAGATGGGACAACAATTGTCGTAGTGGAATTATTTAAATTGATAATGTTATTAGATGAAGAAGAAATGTTACGGCCAATAAAGTCATTTAAATTATATTTAGCAACAATATAATCATATCTCGCCATAGCTTGTTCAATTGTACTACCTGATTCATTTGCAGTAGCGTTGCCTAAAATAGTTCTTTGAGCCACTAGTAATTGTGTGTATTTTTCTTGTTCTAGTGTTAACCATACTTTAGATAAATCGCTAGCTTTGCTTGTACTAGAAGCGCAGATATCAGTGGTTAAGCTTAATAAATCACTAGCAAAGCTTTCGGCAGTGTATGATTCAGATTGCTCTATGACTGTTGGAAGCACCAATTGATAAGTTGTGCTATAAATTGATGAGAATCCTTTCAAGGATACTTCATTACCAACCACTAATTTAGAAGCTAATGTATCGTAATCTAAGTCGGAACCATATTTAATAAATACAGTCACTGTCTTATTACTTGCTGTAGTAATTGTCACTGTTGTATCGTTTGAAGATGAAATTGTACCACTTACTGACGCAACGGTACCTGCAACAATAGCTGGTCTAGAAGCAGTCTTTTGTGTAGTGGCAGTACTAGCATCTTCATCACCAGTAATAGTATAAGAAACAACATGTTCAATGTTATTTTGTGCTTCAGTGGTGGTTAATTCAGTTAAAGTGATGGAATAACTATTTTTGTTATAATAACAGCAAACTTCATATAAATTTTTATAAATATTTAAATAACCACCAGTAACGGATAAGCAAGTTTCACCAGCAGTGTAACCTTGGATGGTTGTTGCTAAACTTGAAGATAAACCATAAACAATGATTCCATATTCTCCGTTAGCGAGGTAAATATCGTAATATGTTGTTGAACTACTTGTTCTGGTAGTATAACCCATAAATGTTCCATAGAAAGTATTGCCGCTTAAGTTTGTTGCGGATGTATAGTCGTATAACTTTTTAATAGTGTTATCAATTGTAGTTTCAGTTACTGTAATAGTGTAAGTTGCAGATAAACTACCATAGGTAACAGTTACAACTTTATTACCCGCACTAGACATATCAGGAGAAGAAACACTAGTTGGTGTGACAGTGGCGGTTTCGCCATTGTTATAAGTGACAGTACATGTTCCATCAAAGGAGAATGCACCGTTTAAATTGTATTTAGTGGTGTATCCACTTAATGAGATACTAACTGCTGTAACACTGGAAACAGTAATACCGGTATATGTTGCAGTCTTACCATTATATGTAGCAGTAACGCTAGTGGTTCCACTAGTTAATGGACTTGGTGTCCAAGTCACACTACTAGTCACGTCACTTGTTGAACCATCACTATAAGTAGCAGTCACTGTTAATCCACTCGCATCAAAAGTATCGCCATCAAAATATGATGTTTTACTAGCAGTGCCACTAATAGAAATACTAGATAATGTTGGAGCGGCTTTGACTGTTACAGCGCATGTAGCAGTATAACTGCCATCAGCAGTAGTAACTGTAATAGTGGTGTTTCCTTCTTTAACTGCGGTGACAACACCATTAGATACTGTTGCAATGTTTTCATTGCTGCTTGACCAAGTCACATTCTTATTTGTCGCATCACTTGGTGTAATAGTAGCAGTTAATGTACTAGTTTTACCTTCAACGATAGATAAAGAAGTTTGATCTAAAGACACACCAGTAACAGATACTGGGTCAGCATCATCTGTGGATTTACGATAGATTTCAGGATTTTTTTGGCCTGAAGAATAAGTATTGAATCTTGGTGAATTTGTGTTGTATTCCAAAATACCATAAGAACTAGTTCCATTTGTGATTGTAGCTGTACCACTAGTAGCTATCGAAATAGTCCAAGTGGTTGTGCCAGAATCCCATGCTAAATTTTTAACTTTTGTTGCACCAAGTAATTGACCAGAGCTATTAGCTAATGTCCAAGCCCCTGAAGAGCCACCTAATGTAAATTCGACAGCGGAATCTGGTTTTGATTCAATTGTTGTGTCGTTATATGTTGCAGAAACGCTGCTTAAATATTCATCGCTTAATGTCCCGGCTACAACACCACTAGATTTATAACCAATTAAGATTTTGTCACCTGCTGCTAAAGAAGAAGCATCGGTGACTAATGTATAACCAGTAGCTTTGCTAACGGTGATACCTGTATATGTAGCGGTTTTACCGCTATAAGTACAAGTGACACTTGTTATTCCTTCAGTTAAAGGATTTGGTGTCCATGTACAATCAGAAACATCAATTGTAGTAGTGGTCCCATCAGAGAAATGACCTGTAACGGTTAATCCAGCAGGAGCAAACGAATCACCAGAATAATAAGAGGTTTTATTTGGTGTACCACTAATAGAGATAGAAGAAATAGCTTTAACAGTAATTGTGGCAGTACATTTAACAGATGTATCGACAGTGGAAGTAGCGGTAATTGTGCATGTACCAGCACCGACACCTTTGACTACGCCACTAGAAACTGTAGCCACACTTGAATTACTGGTTGACCAGGTAACAGATGAACTACCTGTATCAGCAGTAACTGATAATGTAGTTGTACCACCAACAGCGATAGATGCACTTGTTGGTGACATTGTTAATGTTGTAGGAGCGCTAGTAGAAGCAGCGCATAATGCTTTTGTGGTTTCGTTATAATTACCCCAAATCTTACAAGCATATTCTGGATGGTCTACGAAGGCGTTACGGTTACCTTGTAAGTATTCACCACCCTCATTTCTATTCTTTTCACGTTCATTAACTGGATACTCAAGATTCCATTTAATTAAATCGGATATTTTACCCATATTTGTTCCATCATTACTTGTGCTGTCATTTAGTGTTAAATTAGAGTTCACAGTCATGCAGTAAAAGATAATACGAGCACATTCTCCACGAATGTTTTTACCTTGATAACATCCATCTTCACCAAAAGCAGTAACAGGGTCCCAACCACTCTGACTAGTAGCCATGCCTTCATAGTAAACTGAGTTACCACGGTCACTATTTTCAGTAGTGATTGTTGGACGTGGCATAAAAATATCGGCATCTGGGTATGGAGAACCGGCTTTGCCGCCTGAACCACCACCACGGGAGTTTGGCCAAACGTGTTCACGGTTCCAAGAAGTTGTGCTTGTACCGGAATAAAAACTTAATACTCTTGTGCCATAGGTCTGTCCATTACTATCTGTTTGGGTGTAGTCAGGATCATAGTCTGTATAGATATATGCACTGCTTGTAGCAGAAGTGCCCATACTGCCATAACCAACTGTACTTTGTCTTTTGCTTAAATTTAAGCTTCTTAAGGCTGATAACAGTGTATCTCCCTCAGCAGTGTCACTAATGGATGAATAATATGTATCAGCGTCTCCATTTGTGTAAGTTTTACTTGGTGAATAATAAGCTTCAGTCTTTTCTGGGTTATTACCATTTTTAAAGGACACTCCAATCGCTAGGCCACATGCCATAATTGCTAAAGAGGAGATAAAAATTTTAAATATTTTGTTGTGTTTCATAAATAGACACCTTTCTAAATATTTATAGCCTTAAGACTGAAGGTTATGAATTATTTATCTAATTAGTTTTCTTTTCTTCTTTTGATAACCATGTATCCCACAAAGGACATACACGCTAAACCAACTACCATAAATACTAAACACATAGAAGTGCTGTTATTATTTAATAAAGTTGTTTTATTTAAAGAATTAACAGTAGCTCTATTCATAAAGTTAGGGAAGTTAGTGGTATCACTACCATGTAAGGAAAGGATACGATCATATTTCGCTAAAGCTTTAGCTAAATAAGTAGAACCATTTTCATCAGCAGTGCCATTAGTTAATAAAGCTTGAACTTCACTATCTAATGCTTCATAACTGGTCTTTAATGTTGCCCAGATAGAAGAACTTGCGGATGTATTATCATCAGAACCACAGATACCTGATTCCACAAATGTTTTTGCGTAAGCCTCTGCTTTTTCCGCACTTGTTGGAGTGGAAGCTTCTTCATATTCAATGACTAATGAAGATAATTGCAAGTTCTTATTAGAAATCGAAATATTAAAATAGCCATAGGAACCATCTACATCGTATGTATTAGAACTTTCGCCTGTCGAAGTTGTAAATTGTGTACCAGTTGAAACTGAAGATTGATATGAAGAAATAACTGAAGTTCCAACATTAATAATTTGATAGGCTTTAGCAGAACCATTTTTTGCATAATTAAGAGTTATTCTAGTAATATTGCCTAAATTTTCGGTGTTATAAATATAACCAGCATCTTCAGTAAACCAAATATTAGTACTATTATATTTTTTGAACTTTCCAGCAAATGTATAGTCACCTTCAGTAATAGTTTGATTAGTATCTGTTCCAGACATACCGCTAGAATTACCAGTAATTGTAATCATTCCGCTTTTTGCAGCTTCACTAACTGTGACGGCACATGTAGCGGTGAAGTTACCATCTTCACTGGTAACAGTAATTGTTGCATTGCCTGCTGCAACTGCGGTGACAACACCACCACTAACGGTTACAATGTTAGAATTGCTGGTTGACCAAGATACATTTCTATTTGTCGCGTTGCTTGGTGTAAATGAAGGAGTTAATGTAGCAGTTTTGCCAACTTTTAATGATAAAGAAGACTGATCTAAAGCAATGTTTGTCACTGCTACTGGATCAGAACTAATTTCTACTTCAAAAGTAATTGAGTATAAATTTTGATTAAAAGTAGCATTGTTCTTTAAACACCATTCAGTACTATTAACTTCATAGACCTTAACTAAACTACCTGTATTAGATGTAGAAGTTCCATCTGTGCCGGTGATGTTAGTACCACTGCCTGCATTATTAGCATATACATCTAAATTTTCGTAAGTGTAATAATCAATTGTAATTGTTTTAACAAAGTATGAATCGTTAGATTTTAAATATCCACTTGATTTAGGAATAGTGATTTCAGTGTCAAAACTTGCGTTATCTGAACATCCTGTACTCCAAATAACAGACATTGAACCATTTGTATTATTTGATGAATCAACAATGTTATAACTCTTTGTTGTATCCGCTGTTAATGCGGTTGTGCCTAAATCGGAATTACTACGTGAAATTGTAACTGTGTAAGCATTAGTTGTGGTTTCGCTAGAATCTCCACCAGAACTACTCTCAGTGACTGTCACTGTACATGTGGCTGTGTAGTTGCCATCACTTGTTTTGACTGTGATAGTAGCTTCACCAGCGGCCACGCCGGTGACTTTACCATTACTTACAGTAGCAATGCTTGAGCTACTTGTTGACCATGTCACATCTTGGTCAGTAGCATTGCTTGGCGCAATAGTAGCGGTTAATGTTTCAGAACCACCTTTTTCTAATGATAAAGAAGATTTATTTAATGTAACACCTGTTACAGACACAGTTGCATCAGTAACGGTTACTTGACATGTCGCTTTGGCGTCACCACATTTAGCAGTAATAGTGCAATTACCTGCTGCAACTGCAGTTACTTTACCACTGTCGACTGTGGCCACTTTAGCGTTGCTAGTTGTCCAACCAACTGTACCACTTGCAGTAGCGGTTAATGTTTCAGAACCACCAACAGTTAAATTTAATGTTGTTTTATCTAAAGATACTGAGTCTGTTGTTGCGGATTTAGCAGTAATAGTAATAGAACTTGCTGTTGCATAACTCTCTGAACCGCATTTTATTGTGAAATAATTATAATTTGATAAATCGTATGTATTGTTCGAGCCAGTAATTGCTTTTGTGGTTTCACCAGCAGAGGTAGCACCATAAACTGTTACTGAACCTTTAGCCAAATCATTAATTGTAATAGACTGCATATTTAAAGGTTCAGCATTATAAAGAAGCCCTGCATCTCTTTTCCATTGAATATTTTCATTAATATTTCCGCAGTTTTTTGTATAGAAGACTACACCACTTGCAGCGGTATGTTTTGTTGCTGAACTTTCATATGATGTAGCTAAATCGGTAGGTAAAATATTACCAATTGTGCCATATTCAATTGTACTGCCTGAGTCAGAGCCTGAATCTGTGCCAGAATCAGTTCCTGAGTCAGTTCCAGAATCAACAGTGCCGTTACCAACACCTTTCGCTGTTACATAGATACTTCTTGCGGTTGAAATACTGCCATAAGAAATACTAATAGCTGCATAACTGGTTTCAGCGACACCTGTGACTTTACCGCCAGAAGTAACTGTGTAATAAGCAGAATAGTCTTTGTTATTTGCAGTAGTGGAATATGTAGCAGAAGAAGTTAAATCTTTTGTTGTTCCATCTGCGTAGTTTCCTGTTACTTTTAATTGAATGTAACTGCCAACATCAACGGAAACACCAGCTGACGTGTCTGATCCATCACTTAAAGTAACACTTAAAGAAGATAATGTAGAACTAGAACCTGTATCATAGGTTGTTCCACCCCATAATGTATTTGCCCATTCAGGATGATCAATAAATGGATTACGATTGCCGTATGTACTACTGGCAAAAATCGCATCATTAACAGACATTTCCCATTCATCAACTGGGTCTTCAGCAGACCATTTTGTGAACATTGTTACTGCGTCCGCGGTTAAACCATAATTTGTACTTTGACTGCCTGAGAAAACTTTGCTACCTTCATCAGTAGTCATGCTAACATTTGGCCATCTCACTCTTGAATAGAAATAAATACGGGCAAAGTCACCTTTAACACTGTCCATTGGTTCAAAACATGTGCTTAAAGATGTTGAACCCATCTTACCAGACCCTAATTTACAACCACTTTTAGAAGTATATGTAGCACTAGATACTTCACCAAATGCGTAATTAGAACGTCTATTATTTACGTAACCATCGGTTGGAACAACGATAAATGGATCTGCACCTTGGTTAGTTTCTGCGCCGCCCCACCAAGATTTTGGAATGGAGTGTTCACGGTTATAACAACCACCTTCTCCAGAATAATTACCACATTGATTACTTCCTGGACTAAAACTTGTTGCGTCAGAATAGTAATCTTTAATTTTTCCATCTGATTTTTTATAAGCAGTTTGGTATATATTCCATAAATTTGCATAAGAACTTGTACCGCCACTAGATTCAATAGACACTAATGAACTATATAACTTAGCAGCGGAGCTTGTATCTACACTGGAATAATAACTTGTAACATCTGCAGCGTGTGCGAGCTCACCACTTTTTGTTTCACTAAATGGAATTACCATTGCCGCAGTCATTAAAGAAACGCCTAAAGCCCCTACGGTGATGGCCTTAGTCATGAATAGAGATTTTTTGTGCATATGTGGGTACCTCGCATGTTGCGTATATATTCATAATACGCCTGCGCATTTAAGTATTCAAATAGAAAAAATGCATAATAAAACCCCATGATTGAGTAAAATCACAGGGTTATTAATTAAATTATAGGTTATTTACCGGAAACGGAAATACCCTTGATTAATAAGGATGGACATCTTGTTCCATCAACAAAGGTTTTAGAATCACTACCAACCGCTAAAACGTTGTTGAATAAATCAAGAATGTTACTAGAAACAGTAATGACATCTAACGCTCTATCTTTCTTACCATCTTTGATTAAGAAACCAGTAGATTGTAAGGAAAAATTACCAGATTGTGGATTTAAACCAGCATGTAAGCCTTGAACATCAGTGATATAAACGCCGTTATCTACTTCTTTAAATAATTCTTCTTGGTTCTTTTTACCTGGTTTTAAAGATAAGAAGATAGGTGCAACACCCATTTTAGAAGAGCCCTTAGAAGCATTACCAGTAGTGGTCACACCATCTTTTGCAGCGGTGGTCAAATTATATAAATAAGTTTGGAGTACACCGTTTTTAATAATGGCTTTGTTGTAGGTTGCAACACCTTCATCATCAAACCATGTGGCAAAAACTTGTTTTTCTAATGGTTTGTCTTCAATGGTAATCTTATTTGAACAAACTTTTTGATTAAGTTTACCAATGAATAAAGATGAATGTTTTTGAATACTTTCAGCATCTGCATAGTCCACTAAAACGGACATAAAGGAAGAAACAACTTCAGGCGCTAATACTGCTTTATAAACCTTAGATTCACAAGCTTCTCCACCTAATTGTTCGACAGTGTTACTAACAACTTTATTAGCTAAGTCTTTAACATCAAATTTATTAAAGTCGTTGCCCCAGAACATTTCATAACCTGATTTGGTTTGGTTATTTTCTCTAGCCACTGCTTGACCTAAATAAAGGAAGTAATTCTTCTTTTGGCTAAGTTTTAAACCATTGGTGTTAATGATAGTGGTGGACACTCTTGTTTCACTATATTCAACACCACCAACTTCCACAATACGTGGATCACCATTTTTAATTAAATCTTCTAATTCATGGAGTTTTGCCATTTTAACATCGATAGAAATGTTATCTAATTCTTTGTTATAGACATTAACTTTCTTATATTTTTCAGAACCACCATAAATAAAGACAGGGTCATTATTTTCAATAACGCCCGCATTTGCGGCGATTTCTTTGACTAAGTATTCAGCTTTTTCTTTGCTCCAAGAATCACAAGAAGCTGCGCCAAATTTACCGTTAATAATACCTCTAGCAAGAATGTTCATGCTGTCAGCGATTTGATAACTATCAACTTCACTATGGAATAAGGAGAATGATAATGTGTATTTACTAACAATGTATAATTCAGCTTGTTCAATGCCAGCTTTTTTCGCTAGTTCAAAAAACTTATCGTATTTCATTATTTTAATTCTCCTCCGCGACCACCGACGGTGATTTCGCTAATTCTTAATGTTGGTTGTCCAACATTGGTTCTAATAGAACCGGAAGCTGCGCCACACATACCTTGGCCTAAATCTAAATCGTTACCGACCATATCGATATGTTTAAGGATTTCATCTCCGTGTCCAATTAAAGTTGCTCCCTTTACTGGTTCACACACTTTACCATCACGGATGATATAAGCTTCAGAACAACCAAAGTTAAATTCACCAGTGGTTGGATCAACTGAACCACCATTGAAACCAACTGCGTAGATACCTAACTTAGTGGCTTTAATGATTTCTTCTGGTGTGGATTTACCATTACAAATATATGTATTAGACATACGAGAAGTCGGGCAATAACGATAATTTTGACGACGAGAAGCACCATTTCCTTCTTTATTCATTCTTCTACCGTTATAGTCATCAATCATGTAATTGGTTAATTTACCATTCTTAATTAATTGACGTTTTGTGCCTAAATTACCTTCATCATCAATATCAATGGAGCCCCATGCTTGTGGGATTGTGCTGTCATCAACAGCAGAAACAATCTTAGAAGCAATCATTTCTCCATCTTTATTTGAGAAACAAGATAATCCTCTAGAAATCGCACTGGCTTCTAAAGCGTGTCCACATGCTTCATGGAATAAGACACCGCCCCAACCATTACCAATAACAACTGGGAATTTACCACTTGGGCATTCTTTTGCGGTTAACATCTTTAAGGCTGTTTCAGCAGCGTGTCTTGCTTTTTTGCGGACATCAATAACAGTTTTGAAATAATCTAAACCTTGTTGTGCGCCTGGGCCTTCAAAAGCGGTCTCAAAACCGTTTTGATCAGCAGCGATAACATAGTAAGCAATTCTACCGAATTCAGTATCACGCTTAAACCATTTACCTTTAGAGTTATAAACACAAACAAAGCGATGATTATCTGAGAAAGAGCCAATATAACGAATAATTCTTGGATCTTTTAATGATTCAATTTCATCAATACCTTCTCTCACTAAAGCAATCTTTTCTTCACGAGAGATGTTATCGTAACTATTAACAATTGGGTTTCTATTTTTACATCTCACCATATCAAACTTGGTGACTGTAATCTGTCTTTCATCATGGAAGGATTTATTTAATGAACTTGCTAGTTTCATTAAACCTTTTTTAGTTAATTCATTGGTGTAACCATAAATGGATTGGTTACCTTTTAATAAACGTAAGCCGACACCATTAAGGGAGTTAGAACTAGAAGATTCAACTTTACCATTTTCAATGGAGAATCCAGTGCTATGGGAATCTTCATAGAATATTTCAGCGTAGTCTGCACCAGTAGCAAGAGCTTCATTAATGACATCTAATGCTAATTTTTTACTAATCATATGTGACCTCCTTTTTCAAATTAGTGTTTTTATCATATCACACATTATTTAATTTATATAAATAAAGTGAAACAAAGATTAATGAAATAGCAATATAAATTAGGGAATTTTTTCTATCAAATTGATATGATATTATCTAATTATGAAATTTACAAAACTTGATATACCTGAGAAGGGCGATTTATTAAGAGTGCATCGTAAAAAGGGGTATTATCATTACGGTGTAGCTTCTAGTGAATCTACTGTTATTCATTTTACTGGTAAGGAAGATGACTCTATTACAGACTTTAAGAAAGTTAAGATTAGAGAAACTCCTTTATCTGATTTTGTTAAAAAAGATAAGTTACAAGTATTAACTCCATATAGTTCCTCATTTAGCCGTGATGAAGTAGTGGATAGAGCAAAGTCTTTCCTAGGTAGTCATAAATTTAGAGATAAATATTACAACTTAATCACTAATAACTGTGAACACTTTGCCCGTTATATCTATTTTGATAAAGCGGAGAGCACACAAGTGATTAGAGGGATACAAGTTGCTTCTTCCTTTGTGGTATCTGCAGAAGCAGTTATCGCCACAACTGCGGTGGTGAAAGCAGTTAAAAATAAACAAGCAAAGAAAAAGACTAGCAAATAACTAGCCTTTTACTAATAAGTCCTTATTTTGCGGACTTTTCTTTAAATTTATTTAAGAGATTTTGATAGCAGATTTTTAATTCTTGACCAACCTTATCAAGAGTTCTTTCTTCTACTAATTTGTAGCCATTCTTGACCACTTCTTGATTATCATGGGTCATGATGTAATTAAGCTTTTCCACAAACTCTTGATTGTTTTTACCTTTATAACAATCTCTACCATCTTTTAACCAATCAGCGTACACACCGATATCACGAATTAAGACTGGGCAATTACTCGCTAACGCTTCTAATACCACAATGCCTTCTGTTTCTTCATAACTTGGGAAGAATAAACATTCCGCATATCTCAATGCCCCTTTAATAATTTGATTATCAATATAGCCAGGCATAATCACATTACTTGGACGATGTTTAATTGCTCTTAAGACATTTGGTTGAGTTAAGATTCTTTGTAAGAATCCAAACCAAATGAACTTCACATCTGGGAAACTCTTTGCAACTTCAAAGAAATCTTTAATACCCTTACGGTTAAATGGGAAGCCAATTCCAATCACTACCTTTTCATTTTCTTTAATATCAAAGTATTTTTTAAATGCTTCAATCTTACTTTCATCATAAGCATATTCATGTGGGCAGATGCCGTTAGAACAATAGATTACTTCTGTGCCTAAATGATAAGAATCAATTAAGTTTTTCGAATATAAAGTTGGAGTAATAATGAAGTCTGCGTGTTTATAAAACCACATTAAGTTTGGGTAAAACCACCAGGACATTACCTTCCATAATCTAAAAGAATTACGGAAATCTTCTTTCGTGCTATGCCCGTGAACAATTACAGGTATATGTTTCTTCTTTAATTTTTTAACTAATCTTTTACTTGCTGGGAAGTAAGTATTGATATGAGCAATATCATAAGTGTCTTTTGGATTTAAGGTATACTCAATACCTGCACTTGTTAATGCCGCAATTTGGTGTTTCAACGCTCTTCCGATACCGGACTTTTTAATCTTTTCTTCTTTTTCAAAATATAATAGTACTTTCATAATTTATCACCAAAATTAGTTTACCTATTTTTATAGTTAATCACAATATCACTAATTTTTTATAAACTTGTTTACTTATAATATACAAATAACTTTTCAGAATAATGTTTATTTAATATATCTTTTTTTTTTTTATGAGATAGTTGTTATAA
>CAVEYA010000069.1:0-6935 GCA_963619935.1 bacterium
ATTTATCGCTGGCGGTATCTTACTAATCGCTTTTATCTTAGGATCATTTTTTGATTTACAAATTAACCAAGCAATTTTCTCTAAAAATAATGGCTTTGGAATTTTTATGTCCGCGTTTGGAACGATACCAGGATACGCTTGCTTGGCCTTTATTGCAGGAGCGTTAATTCCAGTCACAAGAAAACATCAAACTTTACCAAAATGGTTTAAGATTTGCCTATATGTCCTTGCATTAGTGGCATTTATTGCTGCTGTTTATTTCTCTGGTGGAGAAGTTTTTTCTGACAACGGCTACAACAAACCTTCTTTAGAATGGCTTGGGTATATAATATGTGGCGTCATTATGATGCCTATTTGCTACCTTGGTATATTAGCGGGACAAAAATGTGATAACGAAAAAGGTTGGCTAATTATTTTATTAATGTTCGCTGCTATCTTTGTTGCTTTAGTGCCGGGCGTTACTATTTTAAAAATTGTCTTTCATCGTCCTAGATTCCGTATTGCTATTTATGATGGCTATGTCTCCTATCATAACTGGTGGGAACCTTGTAAAGAATATAAAGAATTAATTAATAATTTCCCTAATGCTCTTACAAAAGAAGAATTTAAATCTTTTCCAAGCGGACATGCTGGAGCGAGTATGATTACCGCAATGTTCTTATCCTACTTGCCTTTATTTGATAAGCGATTAGAAAAGCATCAAACATTATTATTCTATGTTGGATTTGGCTACTCCTTAATAGTGTGTTTCTCTCGTTTATTAGTTGGAGCACATTACCTCAGCGATGTGGCAATGGGTGGATTCTTAACGCTTATTTGTTTCTATATCGTGAATGAAATAATCAAGCAAAAGTGTTTGCCTCTAAAGCAAGAAGAAGCTTAATAACTTAATTTAAAATGTAAAAAGCGCCTTTGGTGCTTTTTTTATGTGCTATAATATACGAGCGTGAGGCAAAAATATGAAAAAAAGTACATTATTAATTTTATCAGCCTGTTTGTTATTAGGTGGTTGCCAAAGCAATAAGACTGACCCTATTGACCCTATTGATCCAGTAGACCCTGTTGATCCAGTTGATCCAGTTGATCCAGATGAGCCAGATGAGCCTGTGACTCCATCAGTGGAAGATTTAGGCGAAAAAACAATTTCGGAAGTAATTGATTTGATTAATTCCGATACAGGCATTGAACAAAATTCGCATCACATCGGTGTGGATATGACTAAAAAGGTCACAATTAAAGGTTTAGCATTGTCTAAATTTAGTTTAGTAAAAACAAAGAAAGCTTTTGGCTTAGATGTTTCTGGGCCAGGCAAAGTTTTATTAGGCGATGAAACCGGAACAATCGTTGTGGCATCAGAAGCAGGAAATACTGGAACTTGTTTCTATGGTAAAGTAGGAGACTACGCTGGTAAGGAGACAAGCAAATATTCAGTAACTGGGTATTTATCCATTTACCTAGGAAAACCAGAATTATATGTTCCAGACACAAACTATACTTGGGATTCGTCTTTAAATGTTACTTGCGATGTGAAAACTTATGCCACTACATTAACAGATTTAAGTGAATTCTATGCAAAGGCTAAAGCCATTGAATATAACTGTGCTGGGCATGGCTATGGTGATTTAGTTACCGTTAAAGATGTACGTTGTTATTATTATGATGATAGCATTTACTATTTCACTAACGGAACTTCCATTTTTAAAGTAGTGAAAGGAACTTGTTCCTTCACTGTTGGTAATGTCTATGATTTAACTGGATTAATTACCACGCAAAACTGGAATCCAGCGTTAAGAGTCTTAGACTACACAGTAAGTAGTGCAGAAGTTTCTTTACCTGATACAAATAACGCAATCTCCATGACTGCCACAGAATTAAGAACACATAAAACAAGTCAAGAAGACACTGATGCTAGATTTGATAGCTATATTGATATGTTTTCTAAAATCTACACCGCGACAGTTTATATGGATTATATCACCGAAGGTGGAAAATATTATGTTGGTTTCACAGATACATATTTAGGCGAAAATGAAATCACTGGTAAAAACAACGCCGGGGCGAATTATGGATTCATCTTTGTAGATAATAACAATTTCTGGAATGTCACTGAAAACGAGATAATCACTTATAATCCTTATGGATATAATGGTCTTGTTGCGGACAGTACAAAGACTGTGACTGTTTATTACATTCCACAACAATTAACTTGGTCAAGCAATAAACCGATTTGGAAAGTATTTTTACTTCCAGAAACAATGCCAGAGATAGTGAGGGAATAATTATGGCGGAAAATAAAAGAAGAATGCCTAAGGCATTAAGAGCATTTCTTATTATAATTACGGTTTTTACTGCGTTTTTAATTACAGTAGTGGGTGGCTTATCCTTACTTAAATACGCAATCTATGCTGATTTTTATAAAACACACAAAAATGAATTTGCGATTCCAGGGTTAAACGATAATGGTGTACCTCAAGGTATTTGCTATGACGAAGAAAGTAAAAGATATTTTGTATCTGAATATGATAAAAGAAATGGTAAACCTTCTCGTATCTACACAATTGATGAAGATGGTAAATCCTTAAAATATTCTTTATATGATAATGATGAACCATTCACTGGCCATGTTGGTGGAATTGCCGTTGGCAATGGTTATTTATATCTTACCCACGAAGAGTCTATTTATAGTGTTGATTTAGCTTTATTTAATGGGAAAGACTTCTCTATTGATTTAATGGATTATAAACCAGTTAATAACGCTGCTAGTTACGTATTCACTGATGATACATATTTATATGTTGGTGAATTCCATTATAGCAAGGTAGAAGCATACACCTTACATCATGATGTAGAAACTAGTGAAGGCACACACCATGCGATTATATCTAGATATAACATTACTGATTTTGATCCAAAAAGTAATGTGGTTCCTGTGCCAAATCAAATTATCTCTGTGAGAGAAAAGGTACAAGGATTTGCCAAAACAAGTGATAACAAATATGTTTTATCTACTTCTTGGGGTGTTAGTAGTTCACACGTTTATATTTATAATGAAGATAAATTAGTAGAACAAGGCACTTATACAGATGAAAAAGGTGTGACAACTCCTCTATATGTGTTAAGTAATCATGATACCGACTTACTTGCTCCAGCAATGTTTGAGGATTTAGAATATAAAGACGGAAGAATAGTAACTTTAACCGAAAGTGCATGTGATAAATATATCTTTGGCAAATTCTTCGGTGCTTATTATGCTTTCTCATTTAAAGTTTAGGAGAAAAAAGTATGTATACTTTATTTACAGATTCCGACACTGATATTAGACCAGAAGAATGTCAAGAATTAGGCTATAAATTAATCATTATGCCTTACACCGTAAATGGTAAGGAAGTTAGACCATACGAAGATTGGTCAAAGTTTGATGATAAGGAATTTTATAGCATGCTTAGAAGTGGTGTTTTACCAACTACAAGTGCACTTCCTCCAACGGATTACATAAAATATTTTGAACCAGAATTTAAGGCTGGTAGAGATATTCTTTATGTTCATTTTTCTGCCGCAATGTCTGGAACATTTAATTCCATGCGTTTAGCGTTAGAAGAATTAAAAGAAAAATATCCAGAACGTACAGTTTATACTGTGGACACAAAAGGAATTACTATTTGTTCATATAATATTGTCATGGAAATAGGCAAGCTATATAAACAAGGTAAATCTATTCAAGAAATCCAAGAATGGGCAAATAAAGAAGTTGATAAGTTTGCCGTTTATTTCTACGCCGATAACTTAAAGTTCTTTGCTAAGAGTGGTAGAGTTAGTGGTTTTGCTGCTTTTATGGGAGGATTAATTGGTATAAAACCAATTATCTATATGTCTCAAGAAGGCAAAATGGTTTCTATTGATAAGGGCCGTGGTAGAGTCCAAAGCTTAAGAAAAATTGTTGATTACGTCGTTAAATTACAAGATCATATCGAAGATTATACTGTTGTTATTGGACATTGTGACGCGCTGAATTTAGCAGAGCAATTAGCAGGTATGTTACAAAAAGAATTTAATAACAAATTAAAAATTGTCTATGTACCAGTCAATCCAACGGCAGGTAGCCATTGTGGTCCTGATACAGTTGGTGTTTGCTTCCACGCAATTCATAGATAAAAGAGAACGGATTTCCGTTCTTTTTTCTTGCGCGCACTTGTGCTACAATGCGTAAGTATGATGCAATTAATTGATTCTATTATATCTATTATCTTATCGGTTATTACTATTGCTTTTTGTTTAGGTAATTATTCCCCTTGGTGGTGGTTATCTTTACCAGTTTTATTTTTAACTTATTTTACTTTGGTTTTATCTATCTTTTGGATTTATTGCATGATTTGCGCTCATAAATACCGTCATCATGATTTTTCCGGACCAGTTAGTAAATTACAAATAACAAATATTCGTTTAATTGCTTCATTTTTAATGTTTTTATCATTAGTTACTTGTAAATGTAACAATAAGAAATTAATACCGACTGATAGACCATTTTTAGCAACATTTAATCACATTAGTGATTATGATGCTTGGGCAATCTATAAATGTATATCTGGCAGATATGCTTTTGTTGGCAAAAAGATTTTAAAACAAATTAAAGCAATTTCTTCTTTAACTGTGGCGGGTGGTACTTTATTAGTTGACCGCAATGACCCTAATAGTGGGCATAAAATGGTGGATGATGCAGTTAATTATATTACTAAACAAAATACATCTGTTATGATTGCCCCAGAAGGCACTCGTGATATGACTGGTAAATTGCTCCCATTTAAGCATGGTGGATTCCATATCGCGTTAAGAAGTAAATGCCCAATTGTTTTAATTGGTTTAAAAGGATTTGAAAAATTAAAACATCGTCATTTTTTACAAATTGGACATACTTCGATAACTATCTTTGGTGTTATTGAACCTAATGAATATGAAAATATGACCGCAGGCGAATTAGCGGATTTTGTGAGAAATAAATATTTAGCATTTTTAGGACAAAAAGATGAGTAGAATAATTATTATTACTGGTGAATTAGCGAGTGGAAAATCCACTTTAGCACGTAACTTATCTAATAAATTAGATATTCCTTTTGTAACGAAAGATGATGTTAAAGAACATTTAGCGGACACAATTGGGTTTAAAGATAGAACGGAAAATCGTCTTCTTTCTATTAAGGCTGTGGATGAAATTATTCATCAAGTCGAAGAACATTTAAAAAAGAATGAAGATTTTATTATTGAAGCCAATTTTAGGACTAGCGAATTAGAAAAAATTGATAAACTTATTGATCAATATGAAAGTGAAGGGTTCTTATTTTGTATAACTGGAAACGATGAGCTTCTTTATGAAAGATTTTTAGCTCGTGTTCCTACTAGACATAAAGCCCATTTATCAATTGGATTAGAACATTCCTTTGAAAAATTTAAAGAATATCAAGACATGTTAAGAAAACAAAACTTAGTCTTCCCTGTGCATAAAATAGAAATTGATCAGTTAAATGAACAACAAGTACTAGAAAAGGCCATTAAATTATTAGGGTATTAATATGCGTTCAATTAAAGAAATATTTATTATCGGTCACGGACCAAGCAGTAGTCATACGATGGGTCCTGCTTTTGCCTGTGATTACATATTAAATAAATATGATGATATTAAAAATATCAAAGTTACTTTATATGGTTCATTAGCATTAACTGGTAAGGGTCACTTAACTAATCAAATAATTGATTTAAAATTCAAAGATATTCCTCATGAAATTATCTTTGACACAATTAGTAAAGTTAAGCATCCAAACACAATGGTATTTGTTGTTAAAAATAAAGATAATAAAGAATATCAAGAAACAATACTCTCCATTGGTGGTGGCACAATTGTTACGGAAGATAAAAACTATTTACAAGATAAAGAAACTTACCCGCATCAACATTTAGCGGATATTCTTTCCTATTGTAAAGACAATAACCTCTCTTTAGTGGATTATGTCAAAAAATATGAAAATAAAGATATCGTTAGTTATATTGAAGATGTTTATTTAACAATGAAAGCTGCTCGTGACAGAGGGGTTAAAGTAGACGGTGTTTTGCCTGGTTCTTTAAAAGTAACTCGTAAAGCAAAAAGAATGTTAGAAAGAGCAAATTCTTTAAAAGATGGAGAAAACAATATCGAATTACAAATGGCCATTACTTCTTACGCAGTAGCAGAAGAAAATGCTTCTGGTGGAATAGTAGTGACCGCACCAACATGTGGTTCCGCGGGTGTTATTCCTGGTGTTATTACATACTGTAAAATGAAGAAGCTATCGCATGAATCCATTATTAACGGATTATTAGTTGCTGGATTATTTGGTATTATCGCTAAAACTAATGCTTCAGTTTCTGGTGCGGAATGTGGTTGTCAGGCGGAAGTTGGTGTTGCTTGTTCCATGGGTGCAGCTTTATTAGGCACGGCGTTAAATTTTAATAATGAGTGTATTGCGCAATGTGCGGAAATTGCCTTAGAGCATTCTCTCGGATTAACTTGTGATCCAGTTGGCGGATATGTGCAAATACCTTGTATTGAAAGATGCGCAATGTTCTCTTTAAAGGCTGTAGATGCGGTGACTTTAACTAAGTTAATTCCATCTAGTGAAGCAAAAGTTTCATATGATGATATCTTAAAAACAATGTATCTAACAGGTAAAGATTTAAGAAGAGGATATCGAGAAACTGCGGAAGCTGGTTTAGCGAAAATAATTAATAAATAAGCATTATATTTGTTATTAATTTAAAAAAGTAATAACATTAAGACTATTAATAGGAGGAAAAATAATTATGTATCGTAAAAATGCTTGGGAAAAGTATGATAAGAAAACATTAAAAGAAGTGATGAACTTTGGCGAAGACTATAAGAAATTTATTTCTTTTGGTAAAACTGAAAG
>CAVEYA010000070.1:0-5346 GCA_963619935.1 bacterium
ATGTTATTGCGATTAATTTCCATATTCTTTAACTAGCCTTTCTATTTCATTAATTTCTATCTTTTTTAAATTTAAACGATCTATCAATATTTTATTGTTGTAACAAACTCCTAGATTTAAAGAAGAAGCGATATAATTACGCATACAACTATTATTGACACCCAAATTAATTAATAAAGATGTATTAAATATTTTAGATTCTTCAAATTTATCACTAAAATATTCTGTTAGAATATTTATAATTTCATTTTTATCACATTCCGCGACACCGTGCTTTTGATATTCTTTACGATTTTTGAAATTAATTTTTAAAAGTATCGCAGACGGAATTTCTTTTTTTATACGATTAGAGATTCTCTCTCCTGCATCATCAGGATCAGTCATAACAAATATCTTTTTTTGATTAGCTAAATCTTTAAGGAATTGAATATCTGAATTGCGTAAATCAAAACCATTTGTAATAAAGTAATTAGTTTCTATAAAAGTAGATAAAAAAGCTTTATCACACTTACCTTCAACAATTAAAACGCCATTTAGATAATACATAATTTACACGTGAAACAATTTACAAGCATTATCATATGTAGCTTGTTCTATTTCTTTAATAGATACTTCTTTTATTATTGCCATTTCTTCAATGATTAAAGGATTATTTTTTGGTTCATTTATTGTCCCTCTTAAAGGATGTGGAGCTAAATATGGAGAGTCAGTTTCTACTAACAACTTATCAAGTGGAACTTCTTTGCATACTTCTTTTGGTGTTTTTGCGTTTATGAAGGTTAAAGGGCCATCTAAACCAATATATAAACCAAGCTTTAACACTTCTTGCATAAATTCCACAGAACCAGAAAAACAATGCATTGTACCAGAAGATGTTGGCGTTACTTCTTTTAAAATGTTTAAACAATCTAAAAATGCATCACGGTTATGAATAATTACTGGTTTATGATTTTCGTTTGCAAAAATAATTTGTCTTTTAAACCATTTTTGTTGCAAAAGTTGCTTATTTTTATCTTTTTCCCAGTGATAATCTAAGCCAATTTCACCTACCGCTACAACCTTTGGATCATTAATATGAGACATTACTTCTAAATAATCTTTTTCTTCTAATTCGTAGACTTCAGTTGGATGAAAGCCGATAGCGGCGTACACATTCTCATATTGTTCGGCAATCTTGATAGCTAACAAAGATGATTCTTTATCCCAACCAACAACTAAAAATTTAGTCACACCAACTTTGTTCGCACGTTCAATTACTTCATCAATATGTTGATATAAGTCAGGATGATTTAAATGGCAGTGTGTGTCAAAAATCATAATTATTTACCAACGCAGAAACGAGAAAAGATTTCTTTACTTAAATCTATTTGATTGGCTTCGCCAAGAATTTCTAATATTGCAGTATATGCTTCCATTAAAGAGACAGAAATTAAATCAACGGTTAAATTATCATTCGCATCTTCAATAGCCTTTAATAAGGCTGTTTTCGCTTGTTTTAACAATCCTATTTGACGAGTGTTATTGAGCGCAGGTTGTTTAAAAGATTGTTCATTTAAGCCAACCTTTTGGTAAATTGCATTAGTTAAATTATCAATATCTTTCTTTTCTGCTGATATGTATAATGCGTTCTCTTTTTTATCGTTAATTAAATCAGCTTTGTTATAAACAATAATGCGATTCATATCTTTAGTTAAAGAAAGAATTTCTTCATCTTCTTTGTCTATTTTTCTAGACGAATCTAAAACTACAATAATTAAATCTGCATTTTGAATGCTATTTTTTGCTTTTTCCACACCGATAGATTCTACTTTATCATCAACATTTCTAATACCAGCAGTGTCTAATAAATGAAGGACTAACCCATTAAGATTAATTTCTCCTTCAACAATATCTCTAGTAGTTCCGGCAATATCAGTAACAATAGCTTTTTCTTCACCTACTAAAGCATTTAATAAGGAAGATTTACCAACATTTGGTTTACCCACAATTGCAACTTTAATGCCATCTTTAATAATTATGGCTTTTTGGCCATCATTAACAAGTTTATTGATTAAATCAATAATTTCATTGCATGTAGAAATAATCTTTTCTTTATTAGCAATTTCAATATCTTGATATTCAGGGTAATCAATATTAACTTCAATTAAAGAAATAATGTCTGCTAAACGTGTTTTTAAAGGTTTAATTAAAAGACTAGTTTGACCATCTAAGGAGAGCATGGATAAGTTCTTTGCTTCGGCAGTTGTAGCGTTTATTACATCATTAATAGCTTCAGCTTGAATTAAGTCGATTTTTTGATGTAAGAACGCTCTTGAAGAATATTCTCCATTTGTGGCTAATGTTGCGCCATTTTGTAGTAACACTTCCATGATTTGATTAGCGATTAGCATGCTTCCGTGGCAAATAATTTCAACTGAATCTTCACCAGTAAAAGATTTTGGACCTTTATAAGCCGCTAATACAACATCATCAATCTTTTGTTTGTTGTCTGGATTAATGATATGGCCAAATAATAATGTTCTTTTTGTTATTTTAGTTAAATCTTTAGAAAAACATTTTGAAACAATGTTAAAACAATCATCACCAGAAACTCTAATGATGGCTAATGCTGATTTCATTGGGGGTGTTGCTAAAGCAATGATTGTTTTAAACATATTTCTTCTTTAAAAGCACCCATAAAGGGTGCTTATACATTTTATTCTACAAAGATAATTTGTACTTGACGATGTGTGCCTTCACCAATTGATTCAGTGCGAATGTTTGGCATACCTGAGCAAGCATTATGAATAGCTCTTCTTTCATCAGAAGGCATTGGATCAAAAGTATAAGTTGTTTTAGTCTTTTGCACTTCGTGAGCGTATCTACGAGCTAATTTACCTAAACGGTAATATTTATTATCTTTATAACCATTAACGTCTAATAAAATTCTAAAACGTTTATGGAATTTATTACTCACAGCGAGTTTTACTAACTCATTGAGAGCTTGTAAGGTTTTACCATTTTTACCAATTAAAATTGGGTTATGAGTGGAATCAATTGTGATACGAATAATTTCATCATCTAATTTAGTATCTACAGTAGATTCAATTTCTAACGCATCAATAGATGCAAGGATATAATCTTCTGCGTATCTAATAACATCTGTTAAATCATAAACATCAACAACAATTTTTTTATTGAAAATGCCTTTAGTTTTATCAGTGACAACGTAAATTAAACTTTCAACAGGAGTGCCAGTTTCTTCACTAGCGCTTTGTAATGCTTCTTCCACTGTTTTTCCAGTATATGATTTCATATAAACCTCCTAGTTGCGTTTACCTTTTTTCTTTTTCATTACTAAATGAGTAATGAGTGTTTGACCAATAGAGAAGAACGCACCGATTAACCAGTAGACTCCTAATGAGGAGACGAGGGAGAATCCCATAAAGATAATCATTACTAACATCACATAAGTGAAAATTTTACTTTTCTTATCATTTTCTTTTTGTGATGGATTGCGTCCTAATTTGGCAATCTTTTTCTTTTCTGCTTTTTGCATCCATTGTGGAAGTAGCATAGCTACTGTTTGTGCTGCACTCATTAAAAGGAATAAAACAAGAGCAGTCCATACACCTGATGATGGGTGAGCCCAGTTTGACCATGTTGTCAAAACAGAACTAATAGATGTAGAAAGGTTTAATCCAAGGAATGATCCGGAAGATAAGTAAGAACTTCCTTGCATTGCACTCCACACACAGATGAAGACAGGGAATTGTACAATCATCACGAGGATGGAAGATAATGGATTAATCTTATTTTTCTTATAAAGCTTTTGCATTTCTTCCGCCATTCTTTGTTTTTCATATTGATTGGAATTGGCGTTAGGATATTTGGCCTGAATTTTTGCGATTTCAGGTTGCAAAGCTTGCATCTTACTTGATGCAGTAGTTTGTTTAAATGTAACCGCTAACATTAAACTTCTAACGATTAATGTGACAAATAAAATTGAGAGTAATTGTGCCCAACCAGAAGCTACTCCGCCTTTGAGCATGCCGGATGTAAATGTATCAATTAACCAGCCAATTGGGTAAACAAGAAGGCCAGATAAGAATCCAGTTTTCCATGCATAACCCCAATCTTTTTTCTCGATTTCTACTTCTTTTCCATTATAGTGTCCATAATATCCACCTTCAGTGGCGATACATGAACGATAGGATGAAATAGCGGTGTTCATTTGTGTCTTATAGTAAGTGATAAAGTCGTTAGTTGGGCATTCATCAATGGAAACTTTATTAGATAATCTAATTTCATTATTCCAGGCGATGTAGTTAGTCCAAAGGACTCCTTTACCATTTTCATCTTCACCATAAAACTTTAAATATCCAAATTTAGTTAAGATGCCTTTTTCTTCATCACTGTCATTAATTTTTGCCGCAGTGATGTTAGTTTCTCCAGACGCTGCAATTGCGTTTTTTAAAACAATTGTGTCTAATTCGATATAGTAGTCTAGAGAAGGTGAGGCAATATTTTGTTTGCTTAAAGCAGTGCTAATAATATTTGTTAAATAAGTATCATTACTAAAATCAGCAGCGTAGTAAACATCATAATCATCTAGTTTTGCGTATTTACCAGTTTCACCTGCTGCTGCTTGTGCTTCAGCTTCAGTATCAAAATATTCACACACACCATAATCAAAAGCATATAACATGTGTGCTTTATCAAGGTTTGAGCAGAAAGAATTAGTACAGCTGGTTAAAGCAGTAGCACCAAAAAGTAGTGCTGCAATACTTAAACCTAATTTTGTGCTTTTTTTCATTTGTTAATTCCTACCTGTAAAGTTAATAAATCACATAATAGTGATTTGTTATCATTAAATGTTTTTTCTAAAAAAGAAGGTTTAATAATGATAACTAAATCGAGACATTGTGCGTTGTAATCAATTAAATCATCACACATTGCTCTAACTTGTCGTTTGATTCTATTCCTAGTCACAGCATTGCCTAACTTTGTAGACACTGAAAGCCCAACTCTAGTATAACTAAGTTCACTTTTACGAGCGTGAATAAGAAATCCATCTCCACGAAAAGTTTTGCCTTTTTTAATCGTTAAACCGAATTCAGTATTTGATTTGATACGATTAATAATTTTCATCTAAAATCTCAATTAGGCTGTGAGAGTTTTACGACCCTTAGCTCTACGACGGGCTAAAACATTACGACCTTTGCTGCTTTTCATTCTGGCGCGGAAACCAGCTTTGTGAGCATGTTTGATCTTGCTTGGTTGATATGTACGTTTCATATTTGGTGTACCTCCTATTACATAGCGGGAAAATTATAATTAATTTTATATATAAAAGTCAATAAAATG
>CAVEYA010000071.1:0-21497 GCA_963619935.1 bacterium
CTATTATAACTAAATAGCATTTCTTTGTCGACCGGTCGCTGATCCAACTATTGGGTCATAAGTATCATCAGCTTCTACTTCTGAAGCATAATCCTCTTCAGTCATATCTGTTGTTGACACTGCAGTTGACCAATCGATTTCTTCTTTCTTGACCATATCTTCATAACAATTTGGTATTTCTTCTTCAGTAACATATGCTAATTGTTTGCAATTAACGCATTCAAATACTTCGCAATCTTGATAACTGCCATTTATACATATTTGTTTATGATCGATATGTCTAAAGAATCCTAGTTTACAATTACATAACATCGCAATCACTCCTTTATTTTGTTCATCAATATAATATTGGCGCTATTATAAATATATAGCATTTCTTCCTATTATAAATATATAGCATTTCTGCATATGCGCTTCCTATTATAAATATATAGCAATTGGCGCTATTATAAATATATAGCAATTGGCGCTATTAAGAATAAATAGGACAAATTTTTTGTCTTCATATTCGCGCTATTAAGAATAAATAGGACAAATTATCAATAACAATATTGTCAATATGCAATGCCTATAAGTAGTCTAGTTTATGATTTTAGGTTTAGATTATATAGTTTAGCATATTGACTTAAGTATTGTTATTTTTGTATATTGATTATCTTTATTGAATTATAATAGTCTACTTCTATTATATTAGGTGAAAAAAAATTTTAAAACCCTTTATTCTGCTTCATCGTTAGCATTATATTGACTTGAGCTGATTTGTAGAATTGCGCCTAAGAATGCGTCGATAGCAGTGATTGTGCCGACTACTTCTTCGCCATATGGGAATCCCCAAATTCCAGCTAGTGCAAAATATAATGTGCCTAATGCAGGCAATACGATTGTAGCGATGAATTTTAGTGTGTCATATACTTTATTACTCATAATTGTTCTCCTTTCACTCTATAGATATTTTGAGCTTTTGTGGGACGTAACCAGACAGCGATTTTACTAAATAGGCTATATTGGTCTTTTCGCTGTTCTGGATGCGTTTTTCCGCCGTTTGTGAGTTGACAAGCTTTTTTTGTCATTTTTAACATAATTAGCTTATATTCGAAAAAACGTTGTTCTGGGAGCTTCTGGCAACATTCATCATGGATTTGCATTTGTCAAATATGGTGATGTTCCACTATTGATTTTAGCTCCGCTTGATACATAGCCTTCGTTTTTGCCATCAGTAACTCGATACCATACAATGCCATCATTGTAGGCGTAATAGCCATAATAATAGACTGTAGTTCCTTTTGGCAATGTCTTAATTGTAGATGATTTTGTGCTAGCATCATTTCGCATATTCAGCGCCACTTTAGTGACCATCTTTTTGCCTTTACCATAGCCCTTAACGAAGCCATGTGTAATTTTGCCGGATGATGATGTTGAAGATGATTTTGGTGTATATGGGACTGTTTTTGTAGTTTTCCATGATAATCCACCGCCATTTCGAATCGTCGTGTAGCCACTTAATACAAAGAAGCATTTGTCAGCTCTTAACATAGGTGATAATATCCATGCACTTGAATTGACTTTTGTTTTTGTCTTAATGTGACCATTTCCGACTTCGACATGAATATGATTTCCAGTAGCATATCCGCTAGTGCCTTCTTGATACATAACTTCATCTAGACCATAATAATGACCAACCGTGAAGTTCTTGTTTGAATGTGTCAGCGCTAGCGTAATATATCTTAATGTGCCATCAGCGCATAATACTTTTGCAGGCTGCTTATTTTTGTCATAACTCCAGAAGAATCTAGTATTGCCTGTAGAAGAATTGCCCCATGTTCCAGCGCAATACCATAATGTATTTGGCATTTTGTTTCTCCAGACGTCAATACCACTATCTTCGCCACAGAAGTCAACTTCATAACTAATATGTGAATAATGATTCTTTCCGTCATATCCAGACCCAATTTGTGATACATTCATCGTCTTCATTCCGAATATAAGTCTATCGTATGTAGTCATATAATACCTCAAAGATGTTAATCTTTTCGTAAACGCGTAACTTAATACGTGATTGTGCCCGTTTGCAACGTGTGCAAATATTTTCGTTTGTCCCTATCTTCATTTTGCTGTTTTGGGACAAATTTCGCGATAATAATATATTGGGACCACAACTATTGTCATGGTCCCATTTTACAGGAGGATTCTTAGCACCAAGACGACCTCCTGATGCTAAGCTTTATAACAATTGATTGACTCTTTTTTGGACGGCACTATAATCATATCCAGCTGCTGTTAATCTGTTTTTACGATCGCTGCCATTGCCCCATTTTCCAGCAATAACTTCTCTAGCAAGTTCGTCAATAGATTTCTTGCTGCTAGTCTGTCCACATAATTCATTGACTTTAGCCTGAACTGTGCTATAATCATAACCAGCTGCAGTTAGTCTGTTTTTACGATCGCTGCCATTACCCCATTTTCCGGCAATAACTTCTTTCGCAATTTCGTCAATAGATTTTGTAGAAGTAGTTGTAGATGTAGATGATGATGTTGGATAAACAGTATTGCCATTTTCGTCAAATACATAATATCCACTATTTTTGTCTGCCATCTTTTTAGCGTTTTCAAGTGATCGATAAGCGCCAAGCTGACTCTTTTTGTCTGCCCATGATTTACGGACTCTGTATAATGTTCCAGATGCAGTAGTTGTAGTAGTTGTAGCAGTAGTCGTAGTAGTGCTAGTTCCGCCTAGTCTAGAAGTAACTGTAGCTGCTAATTTATCCATTCTAGCCATAAGCCAAGGGCCTGGACAAGATTTGTTTGCATACCACATATGGACAGTTAATTGCATTTCGTCAGATTTTGGCGAATAGCTTAATGCAGTATTTTTGTCAGCAATCCAAATAAGTTTTGTTTTGCCATAAGCTTTACAAATATCGACGCATAAGTCAACTAGTGTATTGTAACACGCGTCCGTAAATGCATAAGGTGAAGTGTTGTCACTTGAACATTCAATTGTAATTGCTTTTTGGTCGTTTTCGTTGCTTGATGTGCACCAAGAACGATTCTTTTCAGATACAATACCAACAACTTTTCCATCTTTAGAAATACAGTAGTTTGAACTTGCATTTCTTCCTGCTGGAAATAATGTTTTGCATCTTTCCACTGTACATTGACCAACAATACAGTGCGGTGTGATTCTGGTAATAGGTTTTGTTCTAGTGCCAGAATGATTTGGTGATAAACTTGTGTCTACTGTTAATGGACTGAAATCTCTACTCATGTTCATCGTCTCCTTCTTTATAATTGATTTTTTCAGCTAAACACCTAATACTCTCACTATTCTTTTCGACAGCAAGCGTGAGAGTTTCAATCTTGCCGATCGTTAAATCTAAGCTAGTGCGTTCTTTATCATAGACATACTTGAGTGCATAACCGCATAACAAGAAGCTAAAAATCGGAAATCCCACTGTGCTAATTATTTGTGCTAAATCATTCATAGCAAGACACCTCCTTTATTGGATTGGTTGGAATACTTCTGGGTCGGCTGCATATAGCGTCTGCCAAGCGCCATGTGTAGATGTTTGGTAGGCGGATACTAAATCTGCCGGTACGTAGATACGCAATTGACCAGTAGTGCCTGGTAAATAACGACTGTCTGTTTGCGTATAATTGACGACTTGTTTTGCCCTTAACGTAATCTTGTTGAGGTTGGCTGAGTTTGCCGAGCTAAAGACATATGAGCCGATGACGATGCAGTTAGGACCGAAGTCAATAGACTCTATTGTTTTGCAGTTGTTAAATACGTAAAAACCGGTCATAGTTACAACGCTAGGCAGACTGACCGACGTTAATTTTGAACAAGAGTCGAATGCATAAGAGCCAACTAAAGTCGCCGATGGCAAATCAATTGACGTTAAACTCGAACAATTGTTAAATGCGTTGCTGCCAATTGTAGTCGCCGCAGGTAAATCGATTGACGTTAAGCTTGAACAAGCGCTAAATGCGTAGCTGCTAATCGTAGTCGCCGCAGGTAAATCGACTGATGTTAAGCTTGAACAAGATCTAAATGCGTAGCTGCTAATCGTAGTCGCTGATGGCAAATCAATTGACGTTAAACTCGAACAGTTGTTAAATGCGTTGCTGCCAACCTTAGTAACTTCTGGTAAATTGACTGATGCTAAACTTCCACACAGATAGAATGCATAATCATCAAGATTAGTAACTTTAGGTAAATCAACTGATGTCAATTTGTCACAACTTAGAAATGCGCTATTGCCTATAGTAGTAGCTTCAGGTAATTCTATTGTTTCCAATGGAACGCTTGAAAATGCAGCTATACCAATAGTAGTAGCTTTAGGCAAAGATATCGATTTAAATATAGGACCATCGCTTTCTTCACTGTCGCTGAATGCATAATTGCCTAAATCAATGACTTCCGGCATATTGACTGATGCAAGACTCGCGCATCGTGTAAATGCATACTGGTAAATTTTGACAACGTTTGGTAAATCAATAGATGTCAATTTTTCACATCCGTAAAATGCCTGCTCGCCAATATAATCACGAACGCTGGATAAATCAACAGATGTCAGTGATGTGCAATTACGGAATGCGGCATAATTTACGTAAGTCGCATTTGGCGCGGATATTGATGCTAAATTAGCATCATCCTCGAATGCTTGCTGTCCAATACACGTCGCATTTGGAATATTGACGCTAGTCAATGCATCATAACCAGCTAGCGCATGCCATCCGACTACATCGACTTTATCATTATTATAGGCGCCATTGTCAAGGAATTCACTGCTTCTAGCGACAAGTAAGTCAGCGTCGCCACCACCAGCGATTGACGCAATTTTTTCAGGCATTTCAGTAGGTGTCATAGTACCAGTCACGCCTTTTTCGCGAATAGCGTTTGCAATATTTGTAAATGTTTCTGTTAATGTTGCCATATTAGTACTTCGCCTCCAATGCTGTAGTTATTTTTGCGTCAATAAGTGAATTGATATGGTCATCAGTAGGAATTTTAGCTTCAACAGCTTGTAATTGTGCAAGTGTTACGTCACCATCATCACCACGGTCACCTTTATCACCTTTTTCACCTTTTTCGCCACGAGGAAGACCAAATTGTAAGTTAAATGATGTTTCTGTTTCTGTTTTTGTAACAGTAGCATCTTCGCCTGTTTCTAGCGTAGTCGCTGATACAGTCATATTTTCGATCTTCTGTTCATAAATTTGTGCATTCGCTTCGCTATTGGCTGCATTTGTAGCTGATGTTTCGGCATTCTTTTCAGCAGCTTGCGCTAATTTAGCATAACCCATAGCGTTTGTAGCGTATTTTTTAGCGTTTGCTTCATGTGTAGATGTGTTAGTTTCGCTATTTGCAGCGGCAGTAGCGGAATTTGCGGCATCTGTTTTGTAGCCGCTTGCTTCAGTAGCAGAATTAGCAGCGTTTGTAGCTGATGTTTCGGCATCAGTAGCAGCTTTTTCGGCCCTAGTAGCATGACCATCTGCAGCGGACATAGATGTTTTTGCAGCGGTAGCAGATTCAGCAGCTTCTTTCGCTGATTGTCTAGCGTCAAGCATTTGCGCTTGAGTATTGTCAGCATATAAGGCGCAATTATTATTCCACTGATGTGCGTCAGCTTCATAAGTAGCTGCATTTGTTTCAGATGTTTTTGCATTAGCTTCACTATTTGCGGCCGCTGTAGCGCTAGCTGATGCTTTATCACTATAGTCTTTTGCGCTAATAGCAGAATTATTAGCATCTGTAGCATAATTATTTGCATCTGTAGCAGAATTAGCTGCATTTGTTTCAGATGTTTTTGCATTTGTAGCAGACTTTTTAGCATTTGTTTCAGATGTTTTAGCGTTTTTAGCGCTTGTAGCAGCTGCTGTTTCAGAAGCTTTAGAATTGTCTTCGGATGTTTTTGCACCTTCAGCATATTCTTTAGCCTGATTGATAATTGCAGTTAAGGCGTCGATCGCTGTTCCAGATAATGTACCACCTTCTGTAGGTCCATATTCGACCGCCATCACAAAGTTAGTAGTTCCTAGAATAGTTTTGTCTTTTGTAATACGTAATTCGCAAATAACATCGCCAGACGCAGCGGTCATTTGGTCTGTAGTAGATATTGTCACAACTGAGCCTTTTACAGCATCTAAATCATGGACAAATATATGACCATCAGGTTTATGACCGTTAATTGTCAATGTTTCGGTGCCAGTTAATTCATAACTAGCGCCGTCTTCACCAACTAAGTTAAGCGAGAATGTTCTGCCAACATCACCCTGAGATACTCTGACTCTAGGATACGCTTCGCCAGTCGGTAATATGTTTAGTTCAATATTTTGCATAATCATTCTCCTTTCAATTCGTTAATTTGTTTTTGTAAATCGTCGATTTGTTTTTGCTGAATCTGAACCATTTTAGTCAAATAAGGAATCAGCATTATATAATCTAGACTGACTTCATCTTCAGTAGTTTTGTCAATATCTATAGTTGACTTCGGTTCAATATAGCTTGGATGACCGTCATCATTATCATCAATAGGCATTATTGGCATTTCGACAGTTTCTGTAGATGTTTCTGTAGCCTTTTTGTAATGACGTACAACTTCAGGAATTATTTCGTCCACTTCTTCAGCGATGAATCCACGCATATTTTTGCCATTATTTTCGTCAATGAAGTCATAATTGACCGGACGTAATTCCAATATCTTTTTGGCATCATCTTCAGTAATGTCAGTAATATTCTTTTTGTATTTCTTGGATGATGTCTGTGTCAACGATACACACGTAATATTTCCATTTTCACCATCTGCATGAATATTATGATGGAATGTATAACTATTATTGTTTTTAGTAACCGGACCACATGCAATAACTCCATCGCTAAGCGTGACGAATTTTGAATCAGTATATATTTGGAAGTAATTATTGTCAGCCGCTTTAAATGTCACTGTATTGACGTCGCCGTTAAGCATATACATATAAGCAGAACGCTTATTTGAGGCTATGCGACTATAGACAGTGAAGGCTTCATCATTCGATGGACCTAAGCTCATACTAGCGTCATACGTAGCGCCATCATCATTGCTATTATAAGTCGCAGACATAGCATTGCCGACCGTAAAATGCGACTGTTTTTTACCGCTGTCATAATGTTCGTCATATATTATAATTCCATCACCAGTAGACCTATCGTCGGAATCAGCATAACCGGTAAAATCGATAGCTCGACTTGGATTAGTTCCTGAAAATCGACGTGCGCGCATTTGTAGATACGTTTTTGGGAAGATGCTTGAATTTCTTTCTAGCGTGCTCACGTGTATTATTCCAGACCCATTGGTATTTTCAGAATCCGCTGAAGATTGCAAATTCATACCGACGATCGATGATTGTCTTCCATAACTATCGACAATATTTGGATTGACAATGTTTAGACCAAAGCAATTGCCGTAGTTTTGCGGTAATAATATAGCGGCATCATACTTCATATTCATCTCATAATCTGAATTTGGTCTTGTTGCCTTGAATGTAGTCGCAATAATACTTCCGTTTACTTCGCATCCAGCTTTGTTGAATGATGCAATAACTTTTCCAGAAGCATCCATAATTTCTAGTTTACCATCAGTATTCCCGACGGTTCCGCCAAATACCAGGTTTCCAGTTTTTACGAAGTCTGCATTTATTGCGCCATCCATAGTCATAGCAGTGCCATATTGACCGTCATAACCAGTGCTAGAATAGCCTAAGCCACCTAAATTCCAGCGCCATACTTTAGTAGCAGTCGTAATATCATTTGTGTTCATAATAAGTAATTCATCCGGATAACCATCTTCATTGGAATCATGAATCACGACATAGCCACCCATGTTTCCAGTAATTAAGTTTGTAGAAGCATTGATAGCATTTTGTATTTGTTTTTGGCTAAGCGTATTGTTTACAGCTTTGCTAATACTCGCAATAGTGTCGGCAATATTTGTTTTTGGTGTGCCTAGCGTAATTGATGTGTATTTTTCGTCCAATACATCCCAGACTGTCGTAATACATTTTGCGTCAGCGTTTATATTATAATCTTCATAGATAATATGGACTGTGTCACATAGATCGACTCTGTCTTTTAGCAATTTGCTGATTTGTGCAAAGTCTAAATCAATCGTATTTTCGACAATAGCTAATTCATGACTAGCAATATAGTTTTCGACATACGCGTTTAGTGTTTCTTTTGTAGGTTGGTCTTGATAATCCGAAGATGCGTCCAATACAGTCACAGCTTCGACGTCCAAAGTAATTCCAGTCGATTTTACGTCAGATATGACTAATTCACCTTCAGTAGAATTATCTTCACCTTCAGTAGGTTTCCAATAAGCCATTACACCAGTAGCTAAATTGCTAGCATTATCAGTATGCGATAATTTTGTTAAGTTTTTACCATAGCGTAATGTCACACCACGGTCATCGCCACGATGTGCTAATAATTTTGCGCTGAAGTTGTCATAATACCAATCAGCCTGTCCGTAGACGTCCAATAAGGACCCTGTTTTTCCACCGAACCAGCTTCTGACAGATGACGGTTCAGTAATTTCGAAGTCTGCGGCTACGCCTTTATCAGTAGTAATACTAAATCCATGTGCTTTTTGTGTAAGTATGTCACACGCAGCAGCGCAGTTTGCAGCTTTTCCTTCAGTAATTGGGAAGCCTGACATATCATAGCTAATATGTCTAGCATTTATCGTAAAGCTACTTCCGATTTCTTTTCCGACTTTATATATTCTAAATAATTGCGGATCGTCAGTATAGTTTGGCTTTACCTTAAGAATTGCTCTAGTTACGATTTTGTCAGCGTATTTGCCAGAAGATGGATAGCGCATAGTTAGTTCATATGAACCATTTCGCTCTTCTGTTACTGAGCAGCTAATTGCGTCAGTAAGGACGCCGATGCCATAATTGTCAGGTATTTCACCAATCGTAACAGATTCATATAATATTGGATACATAATTCTCCTCCTTTATATTGTATACCATCTTGGCATAATTTCGACTTTAGTAATATTTCCAGTAGTCGCAATAGTTTGTTTTCCCGGATCGATCAGCGGAAAGTCGCCGCTAATCATATTATTTTTGTTTTCAGCATCTTGTCGATAGGCATCCATGCTGTCACAATCAATATAAATATAATCAGTCAATCCATCGATAGTCATAGTTCTAGTGCCAATAGTAATTGTGCATTTTCCTGTGCCTGTCACCTTTATAAGCGGTTTGCTTGTAAATTTTGTTGGATTGTTAATTTCGTTTGTAACTTCGACCATTTTTTCGCCAGATTTTAGATAGCGTTCAGGTCTACAGTTAAATGTTATTTTTGACGTACCATATAAGTTTAGTTCATTTGTAATAGTCATAGGTCCGACAAAATAAGCTAATCTGAATATTTCAGGCTCGAAGTCATCTTCTAGTCTTGCATATCCATCAGTTGTATATAACCATGCAGTTATATCTTCGAATCCGTCGGCAGCAGTATTGTATACATCATTAGCCGCCCATATTTCGTATTGCTTGTCAATATTATTATAAGCGTCTAGCATTTCTACAATATCACCGCTGCGTCCAGGAATCGTATAAGTATTGTATTTTCGTGTAGGTCGATCCAAAGAAGGCGTAGACGCGATGACTACGCCATAGTCTTTAGAAGATTGACCGTTGAACCAGAATGTTCCCTGATTGTAGTTAATCTTTTTACGCATATACTACCTCCTTAGAATCTGTAATATCTTGTAATTTTTCAATCACTAATTTTGCTAATGTTTCCACATCCTGTCCTTCAGCGCCATTTACGACGACAGTAATATTTGAAGGCTTTTGCACTCCAGCAATCATGTCTAGTAAGTGATCTTCACCGACTACGATTTCGTTTCCGGATTTTTCGCCACCACCTAGCCATTGTCCATCTTGGTCCATACCAAATATTGTCGGACTCTTAAGAATTTGCGCAGTTTCGTAACCTTTACCATACCATTCTACGTTGAATCTTGGAAGCGAACCTTTACCCATGATACCCCAAGGAGCGCTACCGCCAGATACGCTTAAATGCGGTAAGTTGAAGTGTGGCAATGACCAGCTGAAGTTGAATGCGCCCTTAATTTTGTTTACCAAATTTTGGACCGTATTTTTAGCAGTCTCAATAGGTGACGTAATCGCGCTCTTAATTTTGTTGAAGATACTTGATACTGTTGAATGTATTGAGTTGACCACATTTGAGATTGTATTCTTAATTGTGTTGAATATGTTCAATACAGTATTTTTAGCATTTTCGACCGGTGTCGTAATAGCATTCTTAATATTGTTGAATACAGTCGTAACAGTCGACTTAATAGCATTGATTTTGTCGCTAATAGTTTGCTTTATTGAGTTGAATATATTGCTAATCGTATTCCAAATACCTTGGGCAATATTTGTGATTGTCGTCCAAATAGTATTCCAAATAGATGATAATATATTCAAAATCAGCGTCATTACGCTACTGATGTATGTCTTAATAACTTCGAATGTTCCAGATATTATTGACGATATGTAATCAAGTGCGCCTGAGAAGATTGTCTTAATACCTTCCCATGCTGCTGAGAAGTCTCCAGATAATATGCCTGTGAAGACCTCGACTACGCCCTCAATAACAGTCAATACGCTATCGATAACATTGCCAATTGCTTCGAATGCAGCAGATGCTATTGGTGCAAGTGCGTTCATACCGGCTTCGAAGATCGGCTTAATGAAGTTAATGAATGCTGAGATAAGTCCCTTAATTGCTTCTACAACAGTGCCAATCTTTTCCTTAATTTGGTCCCAACAATTATTGACCGTATTACGGAATCCTTCGTTTGTCTTGTATAATGTCGTAAAGATAGCTACCAATCCAGCAATCACACCGACTACGGCTAATACAGGTGCAGATATTGCGCCTATAGCCGGAATAAGCGTCGTGCTCATAAATGATGCTACTTTGCTGACTATTGTAAATAAGCTACCTACTTTTGAGACAATCGTTCCAACAGTCGCAATTACCGGTCCAATAGCAGCCGCTACTAGTCCAACAGCAGTAATTACTTTTTTAGTGCCATCGCTTAAGTTTGACCACCATTCAGTCGCTTTCTTGATAACATCGCATAATGCCACCAATGCAGGCTGAAGTATTGCCATAATATTATTGCCAATTTCGGCCATAACAGGTAATATTGTATTTAACGTAACTTGCCATTGATCGATTGGGTCCAATGTTGATTCATAAGTGTCAGCGACATTTCCTAGATTATCTTCTAGTGATGTTAGACCACCTTCGAACATTTCTACGGACAATGTTCCATCTTGGAATGCGCTATATAACATAGGACCAGCCTTGCTACCAAATATGCTGACAGCTTCTTCTGAGCTTGAGATTGCTTGCGCAAATGCTTCTTGACCAGATACTCCGCTTTCTACAGCTTCTGTTAAGACTTTCTTCATACCGGCCATAACAGTCGATGTGTCAATACCAGATTTTTCCAATGTTCCAATTAAGTTAGCCGCATCACTTGCGCTTAAGCCCATTTGTTTTAAGGCTTGGGCGTTAGATGTCATTGAGCTAGCCAAAGAATCTACATTTATTCCAGTGTCTTGACCGACTTTATTTAGTGTGTCCAACATAGCGCCAGCATCTTCAGTTTCTACGCCAAAGGCCGCCATTGCTTTTTGCACAGTGTCGATTGAGCTAGATACATCAGTGCCATTTAGTTCAGCGAATTCTAGGAATTGTTTAGATAGCGATTCCAATTGACTACCAGTCACACCAAATCTAGTATTGACTTCGCCAATCGCGCTACCAGCATCGTCGAAGCTGACAGGAATTGTCTGCGCAATACTCTTCATAGACGCTTCCATAGCTTCCAAAGCTTCACCGCTAGCGCCAGTTTTTTGTATAATTATATCAGCGCCTTCATCATATGTCTTGAATGCAGCAATAGCAGCAGTTCCAAAGGCAGCTAAAGGTGCAGTTAGGTTTTTAGTTAGTGTGCCGCCAACAGACGTCATTTTAGACCCAATACCTTGCAATAGGCTACCAACAGAAGACAGATTGCTAGATAGCGATTTACCAAATGTGTTTCCAAATTTAGTGCCAGATTCTTTTCCAGCTTTATCGCTAGCGTCGCCTAAAGTTTCGCCTAATTCTTTTGAGATGGTTTTTTGTGAGCCTTCTAAGGATGGGATGATGGTTACATACGCTCTAGCGACCTCTATTCCATTTGTAGCCATAATTATTCTCCTTTACTATGTTTCTTTATCCATGCGCGAATATCCTTGACAGCACCTTTACCATATTTAGTAATATTTTTGTCTTTACCAGGTCGTTTATATGGTTTTGGTTTATGGACTGATTTTGAGCCAGCAATACGCGCTATATTATAATTGATAGCAGCGAGCATGTCAAATATATCAGCTAAGATAAAGTTTGTTTTTCGTACAGAGCCCCACTCGACTATATCCGGATAAAGTTCTTTCGCTAAAGCTGAATCTTCAGATAGATGCGTGACAAAATCGTAGGCTGAGCCCCAACTAATTGTTTTGCCAATATCATCAGTAGAATGTCCAGTTCGACTAAAGAAGTCATATTCGAGTGCTCCATGATGTTTTTCGATTAAGTCAGTGAGGCCGATTATTTTCCCGGTTCAACACCGCTTACTTCTTTTGACGCTTCACCCCATGCTTCGAATATTGCTTTTACATCATCGACAGTTAGGTAATCAACGACTTCTTCAGGAATATACATAGTCAATACTTCGATTACGTCGTTAACATCAGCGTCTTTAGCAGTAGCTTTCTTAAGTATCTTCATAGGCATAGCGCCGGCTAAAGGCATATTATAAGTTTCTTCGCCAATAGCAATACTTAAGCAATCAGTTTGCTTTTTGTTTTCGTTTAAGTTTAGTGTAGTCATAATGTTATCCTCCATATAATTAAGACAAAGGAGCAGACATATAGCCTACTCCTTCCGTCAGTTTGTTATTCGGCCTTTTGACCGTTATCTTTTACGATAGTCCAGCTCTTGGCAGAAATTGTAGCTTCCCACTTGATAGCTTCTGTAGGTGCAAATGTAATATCGCCAACTTCAGTTACAAATCCACGAGTAGTGCCGATCATGAGCATATCATCGCCATCCTTCATTAAGAATAGGAATGCTTCAGCATCAGGCATAGTGTCAGGACCGATTTCGATTGATAATAGTTTACCATGGTCTGCAGTTGCTTCTGTTTCTTTTACGTTTTCAGCGCCAAATAATGCTTCTAGAGTTTCTTTTGTAGTGTCGATGAATGGTGCAGCAACAGATGCATCGCCATCAGCAGTAGTAAGTCTTTCGATTTCTTTAGCCCAGTTACGTAATGGTTCTAGTGAATGGTTCATAGCATAGCTGATACCATCTTCAGATACAGCGCCAATTTCTTTCCAAGCGTCAGATAATTTTTCGCCAGGATAAGTAGGTAATGCTGTTCCAACAGGAGCATGGAATGCCATACCAGTAGCAAGACCAATACCTAAATTTACATCATTAGTCATGTTAGTTATCTCCTTTATATATTAGTATTGTATTTATGTGCATAGACAGTTAATTGCGCGCTAGCCATAGCAATGTCCGGTCTGTTAGGATCGCGACCCCATGAGCCATGCGTATTCACAACAACATGTCGTAATTGCGTAGTCTGTCTTTTTGCCACTTGTTTTAGAGTTGCTGTAGCATTTAGCAACTGATCCAGTGCTTCAGATTCGTTTTCAGCCCTAGAATCGATAGTTATTTGGAATTCGTCAATATTTTCACCATTTCCACCGGTCATCGTTACCAATAAGCATGGCAATTCGAAATCTTTTGGTAATGGTCTGCAATATATTGTAAAGTAGTCTTTTAGCGCAATACGCACTTCATCTTCGATGTCAATACTTCTTGTAATTTCCATTATGAATGCACCGCCTTAGTTAATGATTTGTTTTCTGCTTCATCACGTCCATCATCATTTGAATCAACGAATGCAATAGGTCTATGACCAGCCGCAAAATATGACACATCAGCTGAATATATATCAGCGCCAGCTTCATTTGCAATGCGTTCAGCTTCATCGGTTAATAATTGGAGTGTTTCGTCAGTATTTAGTATAGCTTGGAATCCTTCATCGATGAATTCTAGTGTCGTTTTAGATGCCATATTAGCCTTTATGCAGTGTCATTGACCACTGTTTGCTATTGACTCTTCCAGTCGGAGATGTCCAGACTGAAGGCTCTTCATCAACATCATAGATCGATCCATCGAATTCAATTCTGTCGCCAGCATGCACATCTGCATCAGTATTCGCATAGACATTATATGTATTAGTCACACCCAAGACACGACCATCAGTGTCAATTGTACCACCAACAGGTTGCACAGACACAGGCATAATCGTAAGTTCTTCATAGTTTGACCAATCATATATAATTGACCCACGCGATTCTTTAGTTCCGGCGCGTCTTCGCTTAATTGATTGACTTGCAAATGATGGTATCATAATAATTGTACCACTTTGTAAGAATCAAGAATTTCTTTATCGTTAGATGTTAGCGACGTAGACGTTCCGTTTGCAAATGCGCTTGTATACGAAATACTCACACTTCCAGCAGATTCAGAAGCAATACCCATAGGCGCAGATAGTGCGTAAGCGACTCTGTTTGCAATAATATTCTTAAGCGCAGTAGCATCGACGATTCCCATTTTACCAATAATCACAATATTGCTTTTACGAGAATCGCAATGATTGTCATATATTGTAAGTTTACCATTATGTTTATAATAGTATTCACACTCATCACCTACCCAATCATCGCCTTCTTTATGAGCATTTAGTAATACTTTAGAAATTGATGATACGAATCGATAAGGTAGCTGAATAAGCATATCAGTATAATTTTGCGTAATAGTCAGATCTTGCGCATTCAACACTAGTTCGCAAGTTTGCATATCAGCGATGTGCCATCCACAATATTGACGAATTGCAGTAGTAGCAGCGTCAATATTATTTTGGACACGACCATCTAATTTGTATTTATTTGCAGTCATAGCGTTGAATTCATCCAATGTCAATATTTCAGGCATTTTGTCAACATCCAACATAGTATAGCCATAAGGAGTTAATATCATTTTGAGTCAACTCCTTTCGATTTGTTTTTAGGTTTGACTTCTTTAGTCGCAACTTTCGCTGTTTTAGGCTCAGTCTTAACTTCTTTGTCCAAAAGGATCGCATTATCAGGCTGACATCCTTCTTCATACCAATAAGTAAGATCGCCTAGTTTATATCGTTTTAACATTCGCGTTCTCCTTTCTTTAGAAATAAGGCGGCCATATTTCAGACCGCCACATCGTTAGTTTTGACCTTAAGCCTTCTTAGTTACCTTAACAACACCGTTAGGGTCCTTAACAGCAGCAATAAGTCTTTCTTCACCTAATACAGTTACGATGTTATAGATAGCATCGTCTTCGTTTTGGTCGAAAATCTTAATTGCAACATCGCCTTTACGATAAACCTTAACAGACTGTTTACCAGCAACAACTAATGGTTCACCAGCCTTAACTGCGCTAGATTCGAATACAGGAAGACCCCAGATAGTTGCTGAAGAATAATCTTCACCAAAATATCCTTTACCAACATAGCCAAGACCTAAATATTGACCATTATTGTCAGTAGATGTCATAAGTTCGAATAAGTCAGTTGGGTTCATGATTACGCAGTCAGCTTCATAATCAGTAGCCTGAGAAATCTTAGACTTAGCTAATAGGATAGCATTTGCTAAAGTCTTAGCATCTCCAGAAGCTCCATATGTTACAGACTGAATACCAGAAGTTCCAGCAACAGCGTCGATAATCTGAGCATTTTCCTTAGATACAACCTTGTAGTTGATAATATCTTCTACAGTTGAAGCTAAGAATGGTGCATCGTCAAGAATTTCAGATGTTTCCTTAACATAAGCAGTAATCTTTTCAAGTGCCTTAGTTACAGGAGTGAATGATGTAGAAATCTGAGATTTCTTTGTACCCTGTGCAGTTACGCCAGCATCGCCTTCAACAGCGCCTGTTACGTAATAAGTTACAGCGTTTCCAGATACAGTAGCAGCTCCAAATAAATCAGCTACTCTCTTTGAATGTTTTACACCAGCAGCTGTTTTGTCAACATCAGCGATCTGAGGTGCAGTTACAGTAGTGTTAGCTGCCTTGAAGTTAGTGTTTACTGACCAACCCTTTACAGCAGTGTCTACAGACTTAGCTTTTGCAATAAGTCCCTTCATTCCGTCTGTTTCTTCAGACTTTGGTTCGCTAGCTGGTTCTTCTTTACCAATCATAGCAAGTAATTCATGTGCTTTGTTTGCTTCAGCAATACTAGATTCTAGGCTCTTAATTGCCTCTGCTAATTCGTCGCCAGCCTTAATAGCTTCAGCGTCTCCATTTGCGATTGCATCTTTTAGTGCAAGTAATTCAGCTTTCTTCATAGCTAATTGTTCTTTTAGATTCATAATTTTAGTCTCCTTTTCTAAATGTAAAGTTTTTCAATAATACTTAATAATTGACTTTTCTTTTCGTTAATAATAGCTTGATCCTTTGCTTGGCCAGCATTGTCGTCGTCATTATTCTCCGAATCTACTTTGTCTATATCAACATCTTCAACCAATGATTGTAAGATGTCAATAACATCTTTTAGCGCTTGTAAATCTTTTGCGCTATTGCGTCTACCTGATTTTACATCAAGCACTTCAGCGAATCCATTAGCAGGCACTAATACGCAGCTAATTTCGAATATGTCCAATTCGCGTAATTCATTTGCTTTTACGCCATCTTCTAGTTCAACAGGACATTCATCTAATGTATTGTAGGCAAAGCTAAATTTGCTAAGTCTACCATCTTTGTATAACTGACGAATTCGCTGTGCTTCATCAGTTTCGTCAAAATTGGCCGTAAAGTGTAGACCTTTTTCGTCTTCTTCAGCCACGCATGTTCCAATATAAGCATCAAGTTCATCCATTTTGTGTGCCCATAATAATGGTATAGATTTGCCTGATTCTTTGAATCTTTCCAATGATGATGTAAATGCGCCTTTAGCGACAATATCACCATAAGCATCTGGGACTCTGTCCCATGTTGAAGCATAACCCTCAATATAGCCTGTTCCTGTTTCAGTTTCGGCATATTTTACGGGTACTTCGAATCTCTTAATCTTCATAGTAAGAATACTCCTTTCAGTTCATAATTCTCCTTCTATTATAGATAAATAGTTAATTTTTGTCATTGCGTAAAAGGGTTTTAAAATTTTTTCAACTAATATAATAGAAGTAGTTAATCATAAGTATAATAAGGTCAATAAGTAAGCAATAAGTTAATATGATAACATATGTAATAAGCTAATATGATAAACTCAATATATAAATAAGGTTAATCATATAGGCATCACATGTTGATAATATTACTTTATATAATTACTCGCGAATGATCGATACCTCAATATGACAATTGCATCCACATGTTTCGTCTGGACCTAGCGCTAAATCATCATGGACCCAATCAGCGCCATTTGAGAATTTGTCGTCAATATCGACTGTTTCGCCATCCATAATTGCATGCGAATCTCTAGCATTTGGACCGGTAACCCATGTTTTTACGACGCGCGTATGTTCCATTTTGCCTTGATTTTGCGCTTGTTGCATAGCTTCATTTGTCGCAAATTTATAAGCGCGTGTTGCTAATTGACTTCCAATAATCATAGCGTCTTTATTGATGCGTGTGTCAAATACTTTTGCAATATCATCACTAGTATGGTCACCCATAGACATAGTTTGTGATAAATTGTCATAAGTAGTTTCGTTAACAGATTCAGCTAATTCTTGATACATTTTTGTCATATAAGCATCAGTAATTTCGTCATGATAGACTGCGTTCAATAATTTTGCCACAGATGTGCCTTTCTTTTTAGCTAATTTTTTGGCATAATTGTATACATCTTGGAATAATTCTTTATCCCATCTTTCTTTATCCCACCAATCAGCAATTCCGGCTTTTGCGCCTAATTTTGGCATAATTGATTTTCGCTGTCTTTCGAAGAATTTTGCCAAAATATCCGACATTTCTTCGCAATCATCTTCATCAGGTGTAGCATCGATCTTTATATCTTCATGTTTTGGTTCATCTTCATTTTTTGCTTTTGTTTTCGGTTCAGCATCTTTATATATATCAGCGACTGAATCTTGCGGACTAGCTTGACCACCGAGCATAACATTTAGCGGTGTAATAACTTCATCGCCATCAGGTATTGGTGCCATATTATTCATAGCTCTAGCTTCATTTCTTGTCATCCATGGTCCACCTACAGCGGATTGTATAATTGACGCTCTTTCTTCGAATGAACCTTTTAGTTTTTCTTCTAGGTCAAATTCTACATATAAGCTTGAAGATGCATCTATTTTTGGTAGTAAGAAGCTATTGATTCGCTGTTGGAATACTTGTAATAATGGTCCTAGGCATTCTGCATATAACGCTCTAGCATTATCTTTTGACGATGCGTAAGTTTGTGTAGTCGTATGCCAAATAAGTGATGGATTGACATGATAAGCCGCTGCCACATCTTCGCGCGATAATTGTTTGCCTGTGCTAAATTCAGCTTCTTTTGAGTTGAATTGATAACTCTTAATTTCCATACCATCTTCTAAGACTGGCATAGACCCTGCTTTAGACCCACCTGCTGACCATCCACGTCTAAATGCGTCTGTCCATGCATCTCTAGCTTCTGCTGTCCACGGCTGGACATTTGCTGGTCTTGTAATATATGCATTCATTCGTCCTGAGCTGCGCCATAATGAAGCTCTAAATTTGTCAGCTTGAATTTGTTCGATAAGTGTCTGTTTTAGCGCGCTGACTGGACTTAAGTGACTAGCCGGTAGTCCTGGTGCATATTCTCTAAATTCAATAATTTGGTTTGCGTCAATATAAATATCGCCACCTGTAGTAGTTCTGACTCTGTATTGACTTGTCGCAAAGTTTGTTTCACATTTTCGTTCGACTATCCATTCGCTTGGAATCAATCTTAATTGGTAGCCTGATTCACTATTGTCTGGTAATAACCATACTAAGGCTTCACCATATAATAGATACTCAATACATAATGCTTTTACAAATTCTGCTTGTGTTTGGTCGCTATTTGGTCTAAATAGCAATTTTGCTGCTTTGCTGTTTCTGTCTCGTACGCGTACATTTTCGGCTTGTCGGTCATAAACCTTAATAGGTAATTGTGCGACTGATGATGCTAAGAATGATACGACTGAGTATAGATTTGCCTGCGTCATGTATAAATCTTTTGGCGACATTGATTCGACTATTGGGTCTTCAATATGACTGTTGCCGTAATATACATGCACGTCTCGTCCAAGCAGCTGTCTTAAACGATCTAGTATACTCATATTGTCTTTACTCCTTTACTAATATTATATTGTCCTCCTATTATAACTAAATAGCTAATGGCGATTATATAAATGTGATTGTATAATCTTTTGTATAAGCTGATTCGTATATTTTACGATTGTCATAAGGAGACATTTTTGTAGCTGCGGCGAATGCCATCGCTGCGGCAAATAATGGACTAATATCATCAGGTGATTTGTCACGATTTGGTAATGTCAATCCATTTCCAAGATTCTTTAGCTGCATAGTTTTTGCTGGTGTGTCCAATACTGGTTGGCTTAAATGATATGTTTTTACACCACGTCTTTCGGTTTCGCCTTCAGGCACTGGTTCACCTGCCGCTATTGAGTCGTAGAATCTTGCCCATCCATTGCTTAAGTCTGGACCTTCGATTGGACATCGCTGTATGCCTGGCAATGAGCATATTTGTTCTGCCAAGCTAGTGACTGGCGCACCGCGTCCTTGGAATGCTAGCTTCATAGGATTCTTAATAGCGCGTTCTCTAAACCAATCTATTGCCCAATCTAAACCGCTTCTTTTTGCAATACATTCAATATGATAATTTCCATCATCACGAAGTCCACATACTGCAATACTGACTGTTGTTCGATCGACTGACATATCGATGCCATAATATAATTCACTTTCAGGCGCGATTGTCGATGTTTCGTCCAATAGATTATGCCAAGCTCCTTTTGGGAATGGTTCTGGCAATAATGTTTCTACAGTCTGACATAAGCACTCAGACCTATATTGATTTTCAGGCATAGTTTTAGCTTCAGCCAATATTGTGCTTAAGCTGATACTATATCCCAAAGATGGATTTGCTTTTGCAATTTGTTCAGGTTCTGTTCCGACGCATCCGTCTTCTGCTGACCATTCGAATAATCCTAAATTATCAGCATCTGCGCCACCGAAGTCATATTTTAGTGTGTCATCATGCGCTATTTCAGCGACTGCTTGCGATCTTAACTGTCTTAATACTACAGACCCTGGATCGCCCGCATTACTAAATGCAATAATAACAGCGTTTGGTCTAGCGTTTGTTGAAGCCAATGTTGCGCCCCATGATTCCCAATTACGATGTTCTCGCAATTCGTCCAATAGGACTAAATCATTACTATCACCACGACCTGCTTTTTTGCCCAAAGCTGCTATTTTGTATGTTCTTTTACCCTTAAGGATAAGTTTGTTTCCACCATTTGCACGGACTACTTTTTCAATTTCTGGTTGCAAAGCCGGTGTCGATTCCTGAATATCAATAACATCATTCAAGACTTCCAAAGATTTGTCTACTGACAATGATGTTCCAAGCACATTTTGCACTTCAAGGACATTCAAGAAGAATGATGCAATTACTTTTGACAATACAGTTTTACCATTTTGTCTAGCTACAAATAATAACATTATTCTAAATCTAAAGCTCCATTTAGTGTCTAAATCACCTTCAATTTCGAACATATGAATCAATGCCCATTTTTGCCATGGATACAATGTCAGCTTTAGTATTGTTTCAGCATATTCAATCATCGCGAATCCCAATGATGTTTCTGGTTTTAGTTCTCTTTTTGGAGGTGTAAAGAGTCTGGCTTCGGTATTGCCATAAAGTTTATCTTTTTCCAATGTTCAATTTCTCCTTCATTTTGGCTAAGCTTGATATTTCCTCCTCAATACCAACATCTTCACATAACTTCTTAAGGTCACGTAAAGCATTCGCATAGTCCTTAAATGTAGATCGATATTCACTGACAAATGGATTCGCGCGACGTATTACTTCACCGGTATTGACTGTAACAGTTAATGACATTGGCTGATTCAAATATTCATCGTAATTATCGTCTAATTTCTTTTGCAATGCTAATGTCGTAGCAACGACTGTTTCGATTTGTGGTCGTAATGGTGAATTCACATTGCTGCATATTTTTTCAACTAATTCTCTTTCGTCATTTGTCATGTTTATCATCTCCTCCTATTTTTGGTGACTCTTGGTCAAAAATACATTTTCAGCTCAGGATTTATA
>CAVEYA010000072.1:0-20043 GCA_963619935.1 bacterium
AATGGAAACTATTACGATTAAACGCAAAGAATTTGAAATCATCGCCCAAATGGGTGAACATTCTTTTAAAGTAACTCGTCATGGAAAAGTTTATTTTTTAAAAAAATATCAAGATAAAAAGTCTTTTGAAGATTTCATTGATAGACAACATATTTTAAAAAATAGTGCTGTAGAGATTCCTCATCCGTATCTTTTTGATAAGTCCCAATTTATTTCTGTTGTAGATTTTATTGAGGGCGAGACAATGCTTGATTATTTAGTTAAGAAATCAATTGATGAAGAAGTTATTTATGAACTTTTATTTAGAACCGAATTCTTTGCTCGTCATGATAAGATGATTTTAGATTTTAAACCAGAAAACTTTAAATTTACTGGTAAAAAGCTTATTTATTTACCTTTTACATATAAAAAATTTGATTCTAAATATTCTTTTGTGACCACTGATTTACGCTTATGGTTTATGACTAAAGAACTTGCATCTTATATTGAAGGCAAGGGTATTGAATTTGACCACACAAGAATCGGTAATGAATACGCGACAAATAAGGAAATGGCCTTAATGGCAGTTAAGTATTATCAATAATGAGTAACTATATTATTTTTGCTTTAAATAATAATAAAAAATTAGTCAAAGAAGTGGCTAAATCTTTAAACGCGGAAGTTGGTAAAGTTTATAAAACTAAGTTTGCTGATGGCGAGATATTAGTTAAATCGGCTTCTGACGTTAAAGATAAAGATGTTGTGATTATTCAATCAACATCTAAAGATGTGAATGAAGAATTATTTTCATTACTTTTATTACTTGATTCTATTAAGCGCTGTTCGCCTAATTCAATTCAATTATTTATGCCATATTTTGCTTATTCTAGACAAGAAAGAGTAAGTTGGACTAATGAACCTGTTAGTTGTGAAGTGTGTGCGAAAATAATCGACACCGCCACATTTGATCGTTTGGTGTGTTTTGATATGCATCATCCAATCATTGAAACTTTCTTCCAACACAAAGTTATAAATAAACCTACAACCCAATTATTTGCTGATTACTATAAAAAGTATTTTGCTGAACATAATATTAATATTTCTGATGTAGTGATTATTTCTCCAGATCATGGTGCAAATCATCGCGCGGATATGTTAGCTAAGGCCTTAGGTAATATTAAAACTGTCATATTAGATAAAGTGAGAAAAAGACCTAATTGTGCTGAACATTTAGAAATAGATGGTGAACAAGTAAAAAATAAGGTTTGTATTATTATTGATGATATCATTGATACCGCTGGCACAATTGCCTCTGCAACTGAATTATTGCTATCAAAAGGCGCGTCAAATGTGCTTGTTGGAGCAACCCATCCAGTATTTTCTCATGATTCGTATAAACGTTTAATGAACGCTCATGTGACAGATATTGTTGTTACTAACTCAATTGAAAAGAAACTAAGAAATAATGTTCATGTGTTGGATTTATTGCCATTAGTTTTAGAAGAATTAAAATAGAAATATAAAGAGTGTTGTCCTTGATAACCACTCAAAAAAACAAGGAGGATCTATTTTGAAAATTACATTAAAAGATATAAGTGCGAATGCGATTATCGCAGCCTTATACGTAGCGTTAACCTTAATAACCTACCCAATATCATTTGCAGGAATACAGTTTAGACTATCAGAAATGCTAATTTTATTATGCTTTTTTAATAAGAAATACACGTTAGGCTGTACAGTTGGTTGTTTAATTGCTAACTTCTTTTCTACAATTGGCATAGTAGATGCCGCATTTGGTACTGCAGCAACATTAATATCATGCTTAATTATTTGTTTCTGTAAACATCTCGCAATTGCTTGTATATTCCCTGTTGTGATAAATGCATTTGTTGTAGGCTTTGAACTTTATCAATTTATGGGAGAACCTTTCTGGCTTTCTACCTTTACTGTTGGCTTGGGAGAGTTAGCTGTGATGATTGTTGGATGGCTCTTTTTCTTTTTCATACGGAAACAAAATAAGTTCTTTGAACTTGTACTTGCTAATCAAAATGTTGATTTTAAATGGTAACATTGATTACAATGTTTCTTGCGCATGAAAAACTTTTATTTAGAAATATTACACATTGATAAACAAACTGGTGCTCGATATGGCATTCTTCACACGCCACATGGCGATGTTGAAGTACCTATGTTTATGCCTGTTGGCACTTTAGCTACAGTTAAAACTCTTTCTCCTGAAGAATTACATCAAATGGGAGCAGGTGTTATTTTAGCAAATACTTATCATCTTTCGATTAGACCAGGAGCTGATATAGTTGCTAAAGCTGGTGGTTTACACAAATTTATGAATTGGGATGGCCCTATTTTGACTGACAGTGGCGGTTTCCAAGTTTTCTCTTTAGCGGAACGCCGTAATATTACTGAAGAAGGCGTTACATTTAAATCCCACTTAAACGGTGATAAATTATTTTTCTCTCCAGAAAAAGCAATTGAGATAGAAGAAAAACTTGGGGCAGACATTATAATGTCTTTTGATGAATGCATTCCTTATCCAGCGAATTATGAATACGCGAAACGTTCAACAGAAAGAACATTAAGGTGGGCAAAACGTGGTCTAGAAGCACATACAAGAGAAGATCAAGCCCTTTTTGGCATTGTCCAAGGTGGGGATTATGAAGATTTAAGAAAGATGTGTGCTGAAGAATTAACTAAAATGGATTTCCCTGGTTATTCCATTGGCGGAACAAGCATTGGTGAGCCTAAAGAAGTTTGTTTTAGAATGATAGATTATGCAGTTAAATATTTACCTACAAATAAACCAAGATATTTAATGGGTGTTGGCTCATTAGACTATCTTTTAGGCGGAATTGCACGTGGGATAGATATGTTTGACTGTGTTTTACCAACTCGTATTGCTAGACATGGCACTTTAATGACTTCTAATGGTCGTGTAAATATTAAAAATGAAAAATATAAAGAAGACTTCACTACTTTAGATCCTAATTGTGATTGCTATTGTTGTAAAAACTACACAAAAGCTTATTTAAGACATTTATACGTGTGTGATGAATCTTTTGGTAAGAGATTATTATCTATTCATAATATTCGTTTTCTAATTAAAATCATGGAGGGGGCTAGAGAAGCTATCAAAGAGGACCGTTTTGGTGATTATATGAAAGCTACATTGGCCGCTTTCGGTGATGAAAGGGGATTTTAATGGATATCAATTTATTTGATTTTTATTTACCTGAAGAATTAATTGCACAGAAGCCTGCTATTAAAAGAGATGAATCTCGTCTTTTAGCGGTAAATATCGCGCAAAAGTCATACGAAGATAAAACTTTTTACAATATTATTGATTATTTAAAACCTGGTGATGTGCTTGTAAGAAACAATACAAAAGTCATTCCTGCTCGTCTTCTTGGAATCAAAGAAAAAACAGGCGCGCATTGTGAATTGCTTCTTTTAAAACAAATTGAAGGAGATAATTGGGAATGCCTTACTCGTCCTGCAAAATCTTTAAAAGTTGGTGCTAGAGTGGATTTTGGTGATGGTAAGTTAATTGCCGAATGCATTGAAGAAAAAGAAGAAGGTATTCGTATCTTTAAATTTTACTATGAAGGTATCTTTTTAGAAGTTCTTGATTCATTAGGAAAAATGCCTTTACCACCATACATTCGTGAACAATTATGTGGCAATGATCGCTATCAAACTGTGTACGCTAAATATGAAGGAAGTGCGGCTGCTCCAACAGCTGGTTTTCACTTTACGGAAGAACTTTTTGAAAAGATTCAACAAAAAGGTATTGAAGTCATTGATATTACACTACATATCGGACTTGGTACATTTAGGCCTGTTAAAGTGCAGGATACTAAAGACCATGTAATGCATAGTGAAGTTTATGAAATTAGTGAAGAGGCAGCAGCCAAACTAAATAAAGCAAAAGATGAAGGTCGCCGTATTATTGCGATTGGCACAACCTCTATTAGAACATTAGAAGCCAACTATACAAAATACCATACATTTAAAGCAACTCGTGAGGCAACCAATATCTTTATTCAACCTGGATACGAATTCAAAGTTGTTGATGCGATTATAACTAATTTTCATTTACCAAAATCAACATTAATTATGCTTATTTCAGCTTTCGCGGGAAGAGAATTTACCTTAGAACTTTATAAGCATGCAGTAGATGAAAAATATCGTTTCTTCTCCTTCGGGGATTCAATGTTTTTATATGGCAAATAATCAAAATTTTGATAAGCTTTTGCAACAAATTTTAGTCAATTTAAAGGAAAATGCGCAAAAACCAAGGCTTTGTTTACATGCCTGCTGTGGTCCATGTTTTACTATTCCCTATGAAAGAATAAAGGATTATTTTGATATAACCATTATCTATAACAATTCCAATATTTATCCAAAAGAAGAACATGATCGTCGTTTGGAAGAATTTAAAAGGTACTTAAAAGATATTTCTGCTGATATTAAGATAGTAGAATTTCCATATGACAATGCAACCTACAATAAAGATTTAGAAAGTCACGCGGAAGATAAAGAGGGGCATGAAAGATGTCGGATTTGCTTTAAGAAAAGATTAAGCCAAGGATTTGCTTATGCTCAAGAACATGGCTTTGATTATTTCGGCACGGTGATGACAATATCACGTTATAAAAATGCACAAGATATTAATAAAATTGGCTTTGAATTGGAAACATTGTTTCCAAATGTAAAATGGTTACCAGCAGATTTTAAAAAGAACAATGGTTATGAAGATTCTTTAAAAATTATCAGAGACCATAACATGTATTTTCAAGAATATTGCGGCTGCATTTTCTCTTACAAAAAATATCTCGAAAAACATCAAAAATAATATCGAAAAAATGCAAAAATGAACCCTCAAAAATGGGTTTTTTCTTTGTTTTGAACCTGTTTTAGCTCCCAAAATTGCATGCGTTCGTGTTCTATTAAATATTTTTTTATTTTATTTATTGACATGCGTATATGTATAAGGTAGTATTTACACGTTGACTGCCTGCGTTGAATTGCGAGGTTGCTGACACACCCACAATCGTTGTCATGAAGGTGTGACAGGTAATTCGCTTGGAGCAAGTTGAAGTCAAAAAAGCCAAAGTGATATAGGAGGAAATGTCATGGCACAATCCAAAAAAATTCGGATTCGCTTAAAAGCTTATGACCATGTGACTCTCGATGCGAGTGTTGCAAAAGTTATAGCGGCAGCGAAGAACACTGGGGCCACCGTTGTGGGTCCTATTCCGCTTCCAACGGAAAAGCAAGTTTTTACGATTTTAAGAGCTGTTCATAAGTACAAAGATTCTCGTGAACAATTTGAAATCAGAACACACAAACGTCTTATCGAAGTCACCAATTTCAAAAAGGAAACCGTTGATTCATTAAGAAATCTCGATCTCCCAGCTGGTGTTGACAGCGATATAAGTTATAGGAGGTAAGAGTTCATGAAAGCATTAGTCGGACGCAAAATGGGCATGACCCAAGTCTTCGCTGAAGATGGCACAATGTACCCTGTTACAGTTGTTGAAGTCTTACCAAACGTTGTTACAGAAGTCAAAACTTTAGAAAAGCATGGCTATGTAGCAGTACAAGTTGGCTATGAAGAAAAACGCGAAAGCCGTGCTAACAATTGTGAAAAAGGTATTGCTAAGAAAGCAAATACAGTTCCACATTATGTCAGCAAAGAATTACGCGGTGATGAAATGGCTAACTACCAAGTCGGTGACAAAATCGACGCAAGCTTATTCCAAGCTGGTGATGTCGTAGATGTTATCGGTGTTAGTAAAGGTCACGGTTATGCTGGTACAGTCAAACGCTGGAACCAAAAAATCGGTCCTAAAGGTCATGGTTCCGGATACCACAGAGGTCAAGGATCATTCGCAAACAATGGTCGTTATAACCACGGTGTTATGCCAGGAAAACACATGTCAGGCCATATGGGCAACGAATCTGCCACATTACTTAACTTAACAGTTGTCTCTAGTAATCCAGAAAAAGGTTACATCTTAATCAAAGGTGGTTTACCAGGAGCACGTAGAAGTATTGTGACTATCCGTAGCGCAGTTAAAGTGGTCAAATCCAAACCAGTTGTGAAAGGTTTAGTAAACCGCACATCTGAAGCTGAATAGTGAAAGGAGAACATAGTTATGGCAGAAAAGAAAACTGTGAGTGTTAAAGTATATAACGCTGCAGGTGAAGAAGTTTCCAAACTTAGCTTAAAGGCCGAAGCATTCGGTATTGAAGCTCATAACCAAGCAATGTTCGACGCTGTTCAGGTTGAACAAGCTAACCAACGCCAAGCAACCGCTAAAACTAAAGTTAGACACGAAGTCAGCGGTGGTGGTAAAAAACCATGGCGTCAAAAAGGAACAGGCCGTGCTCGTGCAGGTTCCTCACGTTCACCAATTTGGGTTGGTGGTGGAACGGTCTTCGGACCAGTCGGAAATCAAAATTTCAAGATTTCCCAAAACAAGAAAGAACACAAATTAGCCTTAAGATCTGCTCTTAGCTTAAAGACCAAAGATGGCTTAAAAGTCATTGATGAACTCGTTTGCCAAGAAAAAGACACCAAAGCCTTACTTAAAGTCTTAGATGCCTTAAAGGTTGAAGGAAAAGCCTTAATTGTTGTTGATGATGTTGATGAAAACTTATTCTACAGCGTCAGAAACATTAACTGGGCTAAAGTTGTGACTGTTGATAATGTGAGTGTTGTTGACTTATTAAATGTTAACTTCGTCGTCATTACTAAATCAGCAGTAGAAAATTTACAAAAGGAGGTTTTGAAGTAATATGGCAGCAAAAAAGAAAGCGACAGCCGCTTCAAATCGCTTCCCAAAAGCGACAGAAAGAGACTTTGAAGTCATTAAAGAACCAAGAATCACTGAAAAGTCTATGGATTTGATGCAAAATCAAAACAAAATCACTGTCAAGGTTCTCGCAAGTGCAAACAAGACTGAAATCAAATTAGCTATCGAAAGAATTTTCCAAGTTAAAGTTGAAAATGTACGCGTTAGCAATGTGAGAAGCAAATCAACAACTAGAGGAACTCGTTATGCTGGTTCAATCTCTGGTTACAAGAAAGCCGTTGTCACCATCGCAGAAGGTGAAGCAATCGACTTATTCAAGGAATAATCAGTAGTTCGATTAATTCCAAATATAGGAGGACAAAGTAATGTCAATTAGAACTTACAAGCCTACGTCCGCAAGCCGTAGAAACATGACAAATTCGACATTCGAAGAAATCACAACAAATACTCCTGAGAAAAGCTTATTAGTCAGTTTATCCAAATCTGGCGGTAGAAATAATCAAGGTAAAATTACCTGCCGTCACATTGGTGGAGGTCATAAACGTAAATATCGTGTTATTGACTTCAAACGTAATAAAGACAATATCCCAGCGGTTGTGAAAACTATCGAATACGATCCAAACCGCAATGCAAATATTTGCTTAATCTGCTATGCAGATGGTGAAAAGCGTTATATCATCGCTCCAAAAGATATCAAAATCGGATACAAAGTCGTATCTGGTGAAGTAGTCGACGTGATGCCAGGTAACTCAATGTCATTAAAGAACATTCCAGAAGGTACCTTCATCCATAACATCGAATTAGTACCAGGCAATGGTGGTCAATTATGCCGTGCTGCTGGTGCTGCTGCCCAAGTTCTTGGTGCTGAAGGCAAATATGTGTTAGTCAGACTCGCTTCTGGTGAAGTCAGAAAAATCTTAGGTAACTGCCGCGCCACTGTTGGTGTTGTCGGTAACGAAGATTGGAACCTCATTAACAAAGGCAAAGCTGGTAAAACCAGATGGGCCGGTGTTAGACCAACAGTCAGAGGTTCTGTTATGAACCCTAACGATCACCCACACGGTGGTGGTGAAGGTAAGTGTCCAGTTGGTCGTGATGCACCACGTACACCATGGGGCAAACGTGCTCTCGGTGTTAAGACACGTAGCTTAAAGAAAGCTTCCGGTAAATTAATCGTCCGTCGCCGGAACGGTAAATAGTAGAAAGAAAGGAAAATGAATTATGGCAAGAAGTTTGAAAAAAGGCGCATTCGTCGATGAATCTTTACTTAAGAAAGTCGAAGCCTTAAACGCCAGCGGTAAAAAAGAAATCATTAAAACATGGTCTCGCCGCAGCACAATTTATCCATCATTTGTTGGCCACACTTTCGCTGTTTATAACGGAAAAGAACATATCTCAGTTTATGTGACTGACGATATGGTGGGACACAAACTCGGTGAATTCTCTCCAACTCGTAAGTTCACCGGTCATACAGGCCACACCGCTGAAGACAAAGCGGCCGCGGCTGGTAAATAGGAGGAATTAACATGGCAGAAGAAAAGAAAACAACTGCAAAGAAAGCAACCAAAAAGGCTGCTCCTAAAGCAGAAACTCCTGTAGAAGAAGTTAAAGCTCCTAAGAAAGCCACTAAAAAGGCTAGCGAAAAGAAAGTCGAAGCTCCAAAAAAGCCAATGCCAACTGAGGCACGCGCTATTGCAAAGAATGTGAGACTTACTCCTCGTAAAGCTCGCTTAGTCATCGACTTAGTTCGTGGCAAGGATGTAAAGGTCGCGTTAGGTATCTTATCTAATACTAATCGCGCTGCGTCCGCGCCTGTAGCAAAACTCATCAAATCCGCTGCTGCTAACGCTGTTAACAACTTCGGTATGGATGAAAATAGCTTATATGTCGCTGAAATCTGGGCCAATGATGGCTTAAGAATGAAAAGATACTTACCAAGAGCAAAAGGTTCTGCTTCTGGTTTAGTAAAAAGAGATTGCCACATTACTGTGGTAGTCAAGATGAGATAGGAGGTAAACACAATGGGTCAAAAAGTAAGTCCAATTGGTATGCGTGTTGGTGTCAATCGTGATTGGCATTCAAAATGGTACGCAAACGATCAACAATTTCCAGTGTTCCTTAACGAAGATATCAAAATTCGTAAATATCTCGAAGCAAAATTAAAGGGTGCTTTGCTCTCTCATATCGAAATTGAAAGAATTAAAGACAAACCAACAATCATTAAAGCATTCGTTGCTCGTCCAGGTGTCGTTATCGGCCAAGATGGTGCGGGTATTAACGAAATTAAAGCTGAATTAGCAAAAACTGTAAAAGGTGAATTCCGTGTTGATGTCGTCGAAGTTAAACAACCTAACTTAGACGCTACAATCGTTGCTCAATCAATTGCTAATGATTTAGAAAATCGTGCTTCCTTCAGATCAGCGCAAAAGAAGGCTATCAAAAATGTCCGTCAAGCTGGTGCAAAGGGATGCCGTACATTAGTGTCTGGCCGTTTAGGCGGTGCTGATATCGCTCGTAGCGAAGGTTATAAAGAAGGTGTTATTCCTCTACATACTCTCCGCAGTGATATTGACTACGCTGTTGCCCACGCTGCTACACAATATGGCCGTTTAGGCGTTAAGGTGTGGATCTGCCGTGGTGAAATTCGTCCAGAACTTCAAAAGAAAAATGAAGGGAAGGGAGAATAATCATGTTACAACCAAAACGTGTTAAATATCGTCGTCCACATATCCTTCGTTATGAAGGCGTGGCTACCGCTGGTAACACAGTCGCATTCGGCGATTTTGGCTTAGAAGCCCTTGAAGGTGCTTGGATTACTACTCGTCAGATTGAATCTGCTCGTGTGGTTATGTCCAGATACACCAAAAGAGGTGGAAATGTATACATCCGTATCTTCCCACATCTTGCTAAAACTAAGAAACCTGCGGAAGTTCGTATGGGTTCTGGTAAAGGTTCCCCAGAAGATTGGGTGGCCGTTGTCAAAAAAGGTTGCATTATGTTCGAAATGAAGGGCGTTGAAGAATCAGTTGCCCGTGAAGCATTACGCTTAGCAGCCTATAAACTTCCAATCAAATGTAAAGTTGTGAAGAAAGGAGAAGAGTAATCCTATGAAAATTAATGAAGTACGTGAATTATCCACAAGTGAATTAAAGGAAAAGCTCTACTCACTTAAGGAACAACTCTTTGAACTCAAGAGAAAGAAAGCCGTTGGCGCTCTTGAAAAACCTGAAGATGTCATTGGCGTGAGAAAAGACATCGCACGTATCAACTTAGTATTAAGAGAACGTGAACTCGCCAGTAAATAAGGAGGAAATTGTCGATGGAAAGAAAAGTTACTGCTCGTAGAACAATTCAAGGTGTCGTTGTTAGCGATAAAAACGACAAGACAATCGTCGTCCTTGTTGAAACCTATAAGAAACACGCTAAATATGGAAAACGTGTTAAATACGGTAAAAAATACTACGCTCATGATGAAAATAACGAAGCCCACAATGGCGATACAGTGACCATTATGGAAACTCGTAGATTATCTGCTTCTAAGAGATTCAGATTAGTGAGCATTGACCAAAAAGCGGTTCTCTCTGTTAAGGAAGCTGAAGCTGAATTAAAAGAAGAAGAATTAGCCACTGAAAATAAGGAGGCTGAATAATATGATCCAGAAGGAAACAAACCTTGTTGTCGCTGATAACAGTGGTGCTCGTTCAGTTCGCGCATTCAACCTCTACGGTGGTTCTTACCGTAAATCCTCATCTGTCGGTGATATTATCCTCGCCGCAGTGAAGGACGCCGTTCCAAACGGCAAAGTGAAAAAAGGTGACGTCGTGAGATGTGTCATCGTGAGAACAAAAAAGCCATTACTCAGAGCTGACGGTTCCACAATCGCATTTGACGATAACGCTGTTGTCATTATTAATGATGATAACGCACCTGTGGGCACACGTGTCTTCGGACCTATCGCCCGTGAACTTCGTGAAGCAGGCGTTGAAGGATTCATGAAAATCCTCTCATTAGCCCCAGAAGTGTTATAAGAAGGAGGACAGCAAAACTATGAATTTAGTTAAAGGTGATAATGTTATTGTTATCGCAGGCCGCGATAAAGGCAAAACTGGCACAATTCAAAAAGTGATTCCAGAAACTAATCGTGTTGTTGTCGAAAATGTCAATCTTCGTAAAAAACACAAAAAACCAACCCAACAAAATCCTGATGGCGGAATCGTTGAAATCTATGCGCCTATCGATGCTAGTAACGTTATGTTATTAGATCCAAAGACCAAGAAACCAACCAGAGTCGGTCATAAGGTTGTGAAGGGCAAAAAAGTCCGTGTCACTAAAGCCAGTGGCACAACATTATAAGGAGGATAGAAACATGGCAGAAGAAAAGAAAACTACTGTGAAGAAAACCTCCACAGCAAAGAAGGCTGCTCCAAAAGTGGAAAAAGCTGAAGTGGTTAAAGAAGAAGTTAAAGCTCCTAAAGCCGCAAAGAAATCCACTGGTAACAAAGTTGCAAGCATTCAACCTCGTTTAAAAGTTAAATACGAAAACGAAGTCAGAAAAGCATTATTAGAAAAATATAAATATTCTTCCACAATGCAAATTCCTGGAATCGCCAAAATCGTAATTAACATCGGTGTTGGTGATGCTACTCAAGATAGCAAACGCTTAGAAGAAGCAGTCAGTGAATTAACAAGTATCACAGGTCAAAAGCCTGTCATTACTAAAGCGAAAAAATCCATTGCTTCCTTCAAATTAAGAGAAGGTCAAGAAATTGGTTGTAAAGTAACTCTTCGTGGTGTCCGTATGTGGGACTTCTACGATAAGTTAGTGTCTATCGCTTTACCACGTGTTCGTGACTTCCGTGGTGTTTCCCGCAATGCCTTCGATGGCCGCGGTAACTACACCTTAGGTATCAAAGAACAATTAATCTTCCCAGAAATCGATTACGATAAAGTGGCGAAGGTTCGCGGTATGGACATCGTGATTGTCACATCCGCAAAGAATGACGAAGAAGCATATACATTATTAGAATTAATGGGTATGCCATTCCATAAATAGAAAGGGGAACACAATGGCTAAAACTAGTTTAAAGGTCAAACAATCTAGACCACAAAAGTTTAAAGTTAGAGAATACACAAGATGTGAACGTTGTGGACGTCCTCATTCTGTTTATTCAAAATTCCATTTATGCCGTATTTGTTTACGTGAATTAGCTTATAAAGGCGAAATTCCAGGCATGAAGAAATCATCTTGGTAATATAGGAGGTAAAGAAATTATGATGTCAGATCCAATTGCAGATATGCTCACACGTATCAGAAACGCAAATGCTCTCAAATACAAAACAGTTGCAATGCCTTCTAGCAAGATGAAAGTTGAAATCGCAAAGATTTTAAAAGATGAAGGCTTCATCGTTGACTACGAAGTCAAAGGTAAAGTGAAAAAAGAGTTAACCATTACCTTAAAATACGCTGCTGATGGCACAAGAGTTATCTCTGGTTTAAGAAAGATTTCCAAACCAGGCTTACGTGCAACAGTCAGTTGTGAAAAACTCCCAAGAGTCTTAAAAGGTTTAGGTATTGCTGTTATCTCTACTTCCCAAGGTGTTATGACTGACGCAAAAGCCAGAACCTTAGGAATCGGTGGCGAAGTGATCGCTTACATTTGGTAGGAGGAAGATAGTTTATGTCACGTATTGGAAATAAACATATTGAAATTCCTGCTGGTGTCACAGTGGCAATTGAAGAAAAAGCCATTAAGGTCACAGGCCCTAAAGGAACATTAGAAGTTGCTCTTAATGAAGGCATCTCTGCTAAATTAGAAGGCAACATTCTCTCCTTCAGCCGCGCTAACGAACAAAAACAAACAAAACAAAACCATGGTACTACCCGCGCTAACGTCTATAACGCTATCGTCGGTGTTACCCAAGGTTTCAAGAAATCCCTCGAAATGAGAGGTATCGGTTTCAAAGCTTCCGTCTCTGGTGATGTAATTACCCTCTGGGCTGGCTACAGCCACACAGTGGATATCAAAGCAGAACCAGGCGTCAAACTCACAGTTACAGATCAAGTGAAGATTGATGTCGAAGGCATTGATAAACAAAAAGTTGGTCAAACCGCCGCGTTAATTCGCGATGTCCGTAGACCAGAACCTTACTTAGGCAAAGGTATTCGCTATGTTGGTGAATATGTTGCTACTAAGGAAGGTAAGCGTGCAAGCAAATAGAAAGGAGAACGCATAAGTTATGATTACAAAAGAAAGTAAAAATGTCTCACGTGTTCGTAGACATGCACGTGTAAGAGCTAAAATCTCTGGCACAACTGAAACACCAAGACTTTGCGTCTACCGTTCTAACAAGAACATCGAAGCTCAAATCATCGATGATGTTAAAGGCGTTACATTAGTTGCAAGCTCTTCTATGAGTTTAAAACTTGAAAACGGCTCTAACGTTGACGCTGCTAAAGCTGTCGGTAGTGATATTGCTAAAAAAGCTGTTGCCGCAAATATTAAACATGTGGTCTTTGACCGTTCCGGTTACGTCTATCACGGACGTGTTAAAGCCCTTGCAGAAGCCGCTCGTGAAGCTGGCTTAGAGTTCTAAGGAGAAATCGAAAATGGAAGAAAAAGAAGTTGTCGTAGAAGCTGTTGCTACTGAAGCAAAAGCAGAAGCTCCAAAAGAACAAAAAGAATTTCGTCGTCCACGTGGTGAACGTGGTGAAAGACGTCCTCATGGTGATCGCCCAAGACGTAACGATCGTCGTGAAGAACAAAAAGAATTTGAAGAACGTGTTGTCTTCATTAACCGTGTTAGTAAAACCGTTAAAGGTGGTCGTAGAATGAAATTCAGCGCCCTCGTGGTCGTTGGTGATAAAAAAGGCCGCTACGGATTCGGTGTTGGTAAAGCCGCAGAAGTACCTGATGCAATCAAGAAAGCTTCTGAAGCTGCCAAAAAGAATCTCTCAGTTATCCGTTTAGTGAAGGGTGGAACAATCTCTCACGATATTATGGGTAAATACGGTGCTTGCAGCGTTTACTTAAAACCTGCCCCAGAAGGTACTGGTGTTATCGCTGGTGGTCCAGTCCGTGCTATTCTTGAATTAGCCGGTGTTAGAAACGTTTGCTCAAAAGTCTATGGTTCAAAAGCTGCTATCAACGTGATTAGAGCAACAAACCAAGGCTTAAATAACCTCAAGAGCTACAAGGAAACAAGAGTCCTTCGTGGCAAAGAATAGTTGTCATTTTGACAAAAAACTCAAATAAGGAGGTGCACAAAATATGAAATTACATGAACTTCAAGCAACTGAAGGCGCACGTCAAGAACATTTCCGTAAAGGTAGAGGCCTCGGATCTGGTAACGGCAAAACTGCTGGTAAAGGTCATAAAGGTCAAAACGCGAGAAGTGGTGGCGGTGTTGCGCTTGGCTTCGAAGGTGGTCAATTACCACTCTTCAGAAGATTACCAAAACGTGGCTTCAAAAATGTGAATCATATCAATTATGCAACCATCAATGTCGTCGATCTTAATAGATTTGAAGATGGCACTGTGGTTTCTCCAGCATTACTTAAAGAAGTTGGTTTATTAACCAAGGAATATAATGGTTTAAAAGTATTAGGCAAAGGTGAATTAAATAAAAAATTAACCGTTCAAGCCAATGCATTCAGCAAATCCGCTGAAGCAGCCATTAGTAATGCCGGTGGCAAAATTGAGGTGATCTAATATGAAGAAGCTCGGCTCAATTCTCAAAAATAAAGAAATCATGAACCGTATTTTGTTTACGGTTCTCATCCTCTTCATTTTCCGTATTGGTGCCCAGATTACTGTTCCTGGTGTGACATTAGGGGAAGACATGCAAAGCTATCTCGATAGCTCCTATGCCTTATCCTTAATGAACTTACTAGGTGGTGGAACATTGCAAAGCTTTTCCATCTTTGCATTAGGCGTTTCTCCTTATATTACTGCTCAGATTATCGTTGAATTATTAGCAACTGATGTCTTACCAGCCTTAACAGAATTAAAACGCCAAGGCCAATCCGGACGTAAAAAAATGGATATGGCAACACGTTACTTAACCTTAATGTTAGGTGCCGTGCAAGCTTATGGTATTATCAAAACCATGGAATCAAGTGACGCAATTACATTCGTCACTGCTTCCAATGAATGGCTTACATATATCTACATCATTGTTGTAATGATGGCAGGTAGTATGCTCGTCATGTGGTTAGGTGATAAAATCTCCATCAATGGTATTGGAAATGGTATCTCGATGATTATCTTCGCTGGTATCGTTTGTTCCTTACCAAGTCAAATTGGAAATGCCTTCTCATTATGGGTCGGCAACAGTGCATTGCAAGGACAAGGTGACTCTGCTCGTATTGCAGGCATCTTCAAGTTCTTACTTTACATCCTTGCCTTTGTGCTTATTATTGCCTTTGTTACATTCATTGAACTTTCCAAAAGAAAAATTCCAGTGCAACACTCAGGCAAAGGCGGGGGACAAACTCAAGCAATGTCCCGCGCTAGCTTCTTACCTATCAAGGTTAACCCAGCGGGTGTCATTCCTGTCATCTTCGCTAGCTCAATCTTGATGGCACCAAGCGTTATCGTCGCATTCATTGATTCATCTCACACTAGTGATACATGGTTAGGTATCTTTGAAACCTCAACGATGTATGATATGGGTGGGTGGTCGATGCCATGGGGTTTAATCATTTATTTGATTCTCACCATTGCATTTACCTTCTTCTATGCGAACGTACAAATTAATCCACAAGAAATGGCTGAGAACTTCCAAAAGAACGGAAGCTATATCCCAGGCATTCATACCGGTAATGAAACCGAACGTTATGTACGTAAGGTTCTTAACCGAGTTAGCTTCATCGGTGCGATTGCCTTAGCGCTCATCGCCGCACTCCCTCCAGTGTTAACATTGACTATCTTTAAAGATAATCCTTCCTTAGCACTTGGTGGTACAGGCATTATCATCGTTGTTGGTGTGGCTCTTGAAATTAACAGTCAAATTAACGGCTTACTTGCGGGTAAATCATTCGAAGAAGTCGTTGCTGGAGGAGGACGTTAGACATGTTAAAAAATATTATCTTAATGGGGCCTCCAGGTGCTGGCAAAGGCACCTTGGCTAAGCAACTCAAGAGTGCTTATAACCTCGTGCATATCTCTACTGGGGATATGTTCCGTGAGGCTATTAAAGCAGGAACAGAGCTTGGTAAGCTCGCTCAATCTTACATTGATAAGGGTCACTTAGTTCCTGACGAAGTCACTATTGGCATCGTCAAAGAACGACTCGCCAAAGAAGATTGTGCAAATGGTTTCTTACTTGATGGTTTCCCAAGAACACTTCCACAAGCGGAAGCTCTTGATCAATTAAGCAAAGAAATTAACCGTCCAATCGAGACCGTGATCAATCTCGATTGCGATAATGAAGAACTTATTAGACGTATCTCTGGTCGTCGCGTATGTAAAAATTGTGGCGCACCATATCACGTGATTACTATGAAACCAAAAGTGGAAGGTGTCTGTGATATCTGTGGTGGTCCATTATTCCAACGTGCAGACGATAATGAAGAAAGTTTAAAAGTTCGTTTAGATCACTACGTTCATGATACCAAACCTCTTCTTGATTTCTATCAAGAGAAGGGTTTATTAAAGAACTTCAATTCTTTAGTGGGTAGCAAAGAACTCTTCGATCAAGTCTCTCTATTTTTGCAAAAATAATATGATTATTGTCAAATCTCCACGTGAAATTAAATTAATGAAAGAAGCCGGACGTGTAGTCGGTCTAGTGTTTAAAACATTAGAAGAAAAAATACACGCTGGTATGTCCACAAAAGATGTCGATGCAATTGTTGAACAAGTTATGCTTGAAAACGATTGTATTCCAGCAGAAAAGGGCTATTATGGCTATCCTGCCGCTAGTTGCGTCAGTGTGAACGAAACATTAATTCATGGTATTCCATCAGATAAGATTATTCTTCATGATGGTGATATTGTTTCTGTGGATATTGTGGCAACATATAAAGGCTATATGGCGGATGCGTGCCGAACCTATAAAGTCGGCACCATCACCGAGAGAGCCGCTCGTATTATGGAAGTTACTAAACAAGCATTCTTTGAAGGAATTTCCGTGATTCGTCCTGGTGTTCATCTTGGCGATGTCAGTAGTGCAGTGCAAAAATACGTAGAAAGTCATGGTTATAATGTCACCCGTGATTACACTGGTCATGGAATCGGCTCTCATATGCATGAAGATCCAAATATTCCAAACTATGGTGTAGCGGGAACAGGACCTATCTTACAAAAAGGCATGGCCTTATGTATTGAACCAATGGTCCTTGAAGGTCGTAAAGACACACGTGTCCTCGGAGATGGTTGGACAGTAAAAAGTAAAGACGGTAAATTAACCGCTCATTATGAAAACACTGTTATAGTCACTGATGATGGCGTGGAAATTATTACCATGTATGAAGGAGAGAAATAGTTAATATGTCAAAACAAGATATGATCGAAGTACAGGCGGTCGTCAAAGAGTGTCTACCTAATGCGATGTTTAAAGTAGAACTTGAGAACGGCGTTGTAATTCAGGCCACCGTTTCTGGAAAAATCCGTATGAACTATATACGCATTCTTACAGGTGATAGAGTTACAGTAGAAATCTCGCCTTATGATTTAACACGGGGCCGCATAACATTCAGGTATAAATAGGCCTAGAAAAAAACTATTTAGGAGGAAAAAACTTATGAAAGTCAGACCTTCAGTCAAACCTATCTGCCCAAAGTGCAAAGTGATTAAAAGAAATGGCAAAGTTATGGTCATTTGTGTTAATCCAAAGCACAAGCAGAGACAAGGTTAATAGGAGGAAAAAGAAATATGGCACGTATTGTTGGTGTTGATATTCCTAACGACAAACCAGTCAGAACTTCCCTTACTTACATCTATGGTATTGGAAGACACACAGCCGAATTAATTTGTAACGCTGCAAAAGTAGACGGCAGCATCAGAGTTAAAGATTTAACAGATGAACAATTCGGTGCAATTCGTAATGAAATTGCAAACTACAAAACAGAAGGTGATCTTCGTAGAGAAGTCGCGTTAAACATCAAACGTTTAACTGAAATTAACTGCTACAGAGGATTACGTCATAGAAAAGGACTTCCTGTCCGTGGCCAAAGAACAAAAACTAACGCCCGTACTCGTAAAGGTCCACGTAAAACCATCGCTAATAAGAAGATGGCTCCACAAGGTTAATGAAAGGAGAATAGTTTTATGGCACAAAAAACAACTACACGTAAAAAGAAAATTAAACGTTCATTTACTAAAGGTGTTGCCCACATTCATTCCACCTTCAATAACACAATTGTGACTATTTGTGATGAACAAGGTAACGCAATTAGCTGGTCCTCAGCTGGTGCAATGGGCTTCAAAGGAGCAAAGAAAGCTACTCCATTTGCTGCTCAAATGGCCGCTGAAGCTGCTGGTAAAGTTGCATATGAACAAGGCATTCGCCAAATTGATGTCGATGTTAAGGGTCCAGGCCCAGGCCGTGAAGGCGCCATCCGCTCTTTAGGAGCTGTTGGATTACAAGTATTATCCATCGTTGATAGCACTCCAATCCCACACAATGGCTGCCGCCCACCAAAACGCCCAAGAGGCTAAAAGGAGATTAAACCATGAAAATCGCTAACCCATTTGAAAGATTCGGCATTTCCCAAGCCGACTATGACGGAACTGAAAATTATGGACGTTTCGTTGTTGAACCTCTCGAGAGAGGCTTTGGCTTAACTCTTGGTAACGCTCTCCGTAGAGTGTTAATTGAAAGTTTACCAGGTGCTTCCCTTTTCGCGGTTGAAGTGGAAGGCGCACGTCATGAATTCACTGCTTTAGAAGGTGTGGAAGAAGATGTCGCCTCAATCATCCTCAATTTAAAAGATTTAGTCTTACATATTGATGAACAAGACTTTGATGAAAAGAGATTAGAAATCGATGTTACCGGCCCAGCCGCTGTAACAGGTAAAGACATTCAATGCCCAACAGGTGTTGAAGTTGTTAATCCAGATTTAGTTATCGCTAATGTGACAGAAGGTGGTCACTTACACATGTCCTTATTCGCCCGTAATGGTCGTGGATATGTCACTGGTGAAGAAAATAAAGTTCTCCATCCAGCTAGCCATCTTGGCATCATTAGTGTTGATAGCAACTACTCTCCTGTTAGAAAAGCTAACTACACAGTCGAAAAGACCCGTGTGGGACATGATTCTCGCTTCGATAAGTTAACTATCGAAATTTGGACAAATGGTGCTATTTTGCCACAAGAAGCATTAGCAACTGCGGCAAATATCTTAATTGCCCATTTAAATAAGTTCTTAGACGTTGCTGACATCACTCGTGATATTAATATCGAGAAAGATGAAGAAAAAGTCGAAGAAAATAAATTTGAGAACATCACAATTGAAGAACTCGATCTCTCTTGCCGTTCCTATAATTGCTTAAAGAGAGCAAATATCCAAACAGTGCAAGAATTAACTGAAAAAACCGAAGATGATATGATGAGAGTCAAAAACTTAGGCAAGAAATCCTTAAAAGAAATTAAGGAAAAACTCTCTTCTTACGGCTTAGGCTTCAAAGATTACGAATAATAGGAGGTAATGAATTATGCCAGCACAAGGTAGAAAAAATGTTCATGGTAAGACCGGCGTTAGATTCAAAGCTGCGTACACCAAGAGCAAATATGAAAACATGCTTCGTAATGTCGTTACTGATTTAATTCTTCACGGCTCAGTGAAAGTGACAGAAGCTGTCGCTAAAGATGTCGTGAGCGAAGCAGACCGTTTAGTGACATTAACCAAAAAGGAAGATGTCTTAAACGCAAAAAGACAAGCTGCTAGATTTGTCCGCAATATCGCGGCTGAAGAAGGCGGCAAGGTTGCATTAGATGTTTTATTTAATGAAATTGGTCCAAAGTTCAAAGAAAGAAACGGTGGCTACACTCGTAAATTAAAACTCGGCAATCGTCGTGGCGATGATGCCCCAATCGTGGTCGTCGCTTGGGTTGAATAATTATTATTAATTAACCATAATAACTCCTCACCAAAAGGCGGGGAGTTTTTATTTTTTTCATTAATTCAAAGATTTATTTTATTAACACTACAAATAATGCACTTTGATTTTAGCAGCAATTAATATTTATATTAATATATGTAATTTTAACTACTATTTAATTTTAA
>CAVEYA010000073.1:0-13281 GCA_963619935.1 bacterium
GAAGAGCAATCGTAAGAAACGCTCAATTATTCTTAATGGATGAACCTTTAAGTAATTTAGACTTACCACAAAGAACAAAAATTAAACAAGAATTAAAGGAAACATTTAATAAATATAATTCCACCTTTATCTACATTACCCATGATGTTAAAGATGCAGAATTTTTATCCACACTTGTATGGATTATGGATAATGGTAGGATTATTCAACAAGGAACATTAAAAGATATTAAAGAAAATCCTAAAAATCTTAAAGCTTTTCAACTTGTTTTCGCTGGAAATATTAATGAATACCAAGTGGAATTAGATGGGAAATATTTAAAAAACAACGCATTTTCCCTTCCTTTTAATGAAAAAAGAACAAAAAAGAGTTACACATTAGCGTGCACTTATAAAGATGTCTATATCGACGAAAACGGGCCAATCGAAGGAGAAGTATTATCACTCAAGATGGTGCCTTCGGGTTTATTAATTAATGCAAAATTAAAAGACGACACACTTTTAGGGTGCATCGTCGAAGATGACGCTGAAATAAATATTAATCCAGGTGATATCCTTCACTTTAATGTGAAAGAAAATAAAATTAAATTATTTAAGTCTAAGTCTAATTAAATTCCAAGATAACTTGCCTAAATTAACAGTAACTTTGTCACCATCAATTTTGACATTGTCTTTTACTATAGAAGGCACAACACGGTTAGGATTTTCACTTGTGTTTCTAGCATTTAAATCTTCATCGTGCATAGCTTCATGAGTAATGAGTTCAAAACCGTTGAAATCACCAATTTCAAATTCCACTTCTATGTCTTCTTTGGCATAGTTTACCACTTGAATAACTAATTCATGATCATTATGAGTAATTGCTTGAGAGATGTAATAAGCTTTACCATAACGAGAATCAAATTGTTCACCACCCGCGACAAAGGTCTTTAAAGAGGTGCCTCTCATATATTTACAGAAATCTAAATATGGATACCAAATAGTGTTAAATACAACACCGCCATCATTATCAGTCATAATTGGAGCAATAACGTTGACTAATTGGGCTAAACAAGCAATCTTCACGATATCACAGTTATTTAATAAAGCATTAGTTAAACCACCAAACACTAAAGCGTCTTTCATGGATTGGTTTTCTTGAAGAATAGCAGGGGCAATTTGATATTCTTCTGGTAATGGTTTGTTGTTATACCAAACATTGTATTCATCAAAGCATAAATAGATTGGTTTTTTAAATCTATGTTTAGTTTGCACATAGTTTAATAAACTTCTAAAAGTGCCAATATATTTTTCCATTGCTAAATTACTAGCAAAGTAATCGTCTTCTGTAGTGGATTCATAGAAATATTGATGAATAGATAAGTAATCAATTTCATCATATAAGCCATCCACAACTGTGCGATCCCATTCTGGGAAAGTGGCCATATCGATAGAAGAAGAACCACATCCAATAAATTTAATATTAGGATCTACTTCTCTCATCTTATGAGCGGCTTCTTTGGCTTTTTCCACGTACTTATCAGCTGGTAAGTGACCAATTTGCCAATCTCCATCCATTTCATTGCCTAATCCCCAATAGATAACTTTATAAGGATCTTTACTACCATATTTACGACGAAGATTAGCATATTTGCTATCATCATCAGCGTTACAATATTGGACTAAATTACGAGCACTGTCCGTTGTGCCTGTACCCATATTGACCGCCATCATTGGTTTTACATTTACTTTCTTGGCCCAAATCATAAATTCATCTGTGCCAATTTCATTAGTTTCAATACTTCTCCAAGCTTCTTCTTTTTTCACTGGACGATTTTCTCTTGGGCCAATACCGTCTTCCCAGAAATATCCAGAAACAAAGTTACCACCCGGATAACGGACTAATGATAAATCTAATTGCTTAACGGCATCTGCAACATCATTTCTAAATCCGTCTTTGTCAGCGGTTGGATGATTTGGTTGATAAATACCACCATAAACCGCTCTTCCTAAGTGTTCAATAAATGAAGAAAATAAGGTATCTTCAGTTTGACCAACAATTAAGTTTTTATTGGCTAATACTTTGTATTTTTTCATAGTTTTATGTCTCCTCAATGCAACTTTTAGCGTTAATTTAATTTCCGCAAATAACTATAACATTTTATTTTTTAAATAAATATATAAAAGGTAGCGTAATGAATAAAATCTCATAATGACGACTTAGAGAGCACAACAAATTAATAGCAAAAAAATAATAAGGTTTTTCTTTTACACATTCTTTTTGTCAAAAAGCAGTTAAAAAGCAAGTTAATAACGCTGAAATGATACAATGTATGGTAATAAAAAACCGGTTGTACCGGTCTTAATCTTCAATTGTGGTAATTTGATAAGGATTACTAATTGCTGCGTCCACAGCCCGGAAAATGAGGCTTCGCTCACTTTCTGAAACAATTTCCAAACCTGTTTCACCACGATATGTGAAGTGATCCGCTGAATAACCAGTTAATTTACTTGCTAAGTTAAGGGTAGCGACATATCGTCCATAAGTTAAATCAAGATGTTGACCATCACGGGTAAGTTCTTTTTCGGTAGTAATGGAAGTTGTTCTTACATTTTGAATTGCTGTGCCACTTTCTAAAACAAAATTAAATAAACCGCTTGGAATAACAATATCTTGCACTTGTTTCACAATCGCATTATACATAGTAATTTGATCGTTATTATAAAATTCATAATACATGTTATCGACTGAAGCATTATTTTGATACGCCCAAGTCATATGCCAACCTAAAGCAGGAATCTTACGATTTTGTTGCTTTAAATAACTCGTCATTGATTTTACTAAAAGTGATAGATTATTAAAGCTGCTAGCTTGTCCAGCATAAGAGGAGTGTTGTTGTAGAGTCATCACATCCCAAGATTCATACACTAAAGCTTCTTTTAAGGATAATGAATTAATATATTCCCAAGCTTTTGTTTCAAAATTATATTTAAGTAAGGTATATAACTTATTTTCATGAGCAAAATAGGTATAGTGTTGGTCAAGCGTGCAACCACCGATACCCACTCCGTAAACATTGATATTTAAATTTGCATCGGAATTTTTAATAATCTCATTTGCGTAAGCTATTAAATCCTCAGAGAATGAATTGCCAATCGCTAAAAAATTGCAAGAGGTGCGATGAGTCACTTCTACTGGAATGGTTATTTGACATTTCTTTGATTTATTTAAAGTGACAGTGATTTCGGAAGTACCAACACGACCAGTATCAAAATTAGAAAAATCCACTGTGTATTGATAAGTTTCTAATTCCGTTCCGTTATAAGTAACTTTTAAATTAGAGTAATCAAAATTATCCCATAATTGATAACTTTGTTCATGACTCACAGTCATCTTTTTGACATTATAAGATTTTTTATTACAACCGCTCATCAAAGCAAGCGTAGCAAATAATGAGACAAACAAGGAAAGTTTTTTCATCTTATTCTTCCTCCTCATCATCAATTAAATTCTTTTCGTGATTTTTACGATTAAGTTCAGCTGCTCGTAAGGCTTCTTTTTTGTTTTTCTTTAATAACACGACTCCACATCCAGCAGTAATTAATAAAACTAAACCAAAGAAGCAAAGCACTACGACTGTTTGCCATAAAACTTGTTTAGGAGCACTTTCGCCAGGTCCAATGTAACTTGTAAAGTTTACTTTATAAGAAATTTCTTTGGCGGAATGTCCCCATTCATCAGTAGCGTTCACGCTGACAACATATGTTCCAGTTTCATTAACCGTAAATTCAAAGACACCCTTTTCTAATGTTTCCACAAGTGTGCCATCCTCTTTACTAATGGTAATAACTGTATCAATTGCTTCATTTAAATAGTTGAATGCTACAAAAGTTGGAATCTTAAAGGCATAGCCCACAAAACCAGAAGTTTCCTTATTGCCATATTCATAAATAGTCGGTTTGTCTTCTTCTGATGGGGTATATGGATTAATTCTTTCGCTTGCAGAGATAACAAAATTATTAATATTTGCGTTCGCATTATAAACACTGAAACCGCTTTGTGCCCCTAATAAGGCTCTATCTTTAAAACTTTGTTTAGTAAAATCATAAGAATATGTAGGTTTTGGTGTTTGACCAATGTAGAAATTAACTGTGTTATCAACAATGCCAATTTCCACTAAGGTGCTGTTTTTAATGTCATTATTTAAAGCGGTATCTAATAACCATTCCATACCACCGAGGTTTTCTCCATTTAATTTACCAGTAACTACAAATCTTACTGAACCATTCGAACTTTGAATATACGCTAATAAGAAGTTATTTGTATCTAAGTAATATGGATAAATACCAACATAACTAGAAGCACCAAATAATCTAGATGCTGATAATTCAGCAGAGATATAACTATTTTGATTTTCATTAGCCTTCAAAGCATTTACTTCACGATAATGACTATTAGCTTCTAATTCTTCCCAAGATTCAGTTAAGTTATTTTCATTAACTGACCAGTTGCTACCAAGGTCACTACCATAAAGAGTTAATTCTCCCTCAACACGTGAACCAAATTCTAATGTTCTAATGTCTTTTGGTTTAATCGTATCGCCATTAAGTTTGATATCACTAATTGTGACATCCCCACATTGGAAGGAATAAAAACCAATAGATGGGGTAGCGTTAATTAATGAAGATGCTTCTGAACCACCATTAGGATAAGTATAAGCATCCATACACCATAAAGGAGTGTACCAAATTTGTTTTATGCCAGAAGTATTATTAGCAATGATAAACATTTGGTATTCATCCACTGTTCTACTTAAGAAAGTGGTTCTTCTTCTTATGACACCCATATCGAAGCCAGCGCTTAATGTAATCGCTGAATTACTTCTAAAGATATTAAAGTTATTATCTACACCACATGGATATTCTGCATCAGTAACAAAGCCATCATCTGACCACATATCTTTGATTCCACTAACTGTGGTGTATCCTTGTGCGCCACTAGTAACGTTAGAATCATCCCAAGGGTTTCTTGCTCCTTGATATACATTACTATCTTGACCATTCACCGTTGCTAGAACATGGAATCCGGCAATTGTACCAGCACTACCGTCCCATCTTAAATACATCGTCACATAATTTTGTTCGTCATAATAAAATACATAACCGATTGCACTATCAGCAACATCTCCAATTGAACTAGAGACATGCGCTTGGAAATCATTTCTTGGTGAAGTAACTTCTAAATTCTCCGCCATAAAGAAACCACTATTGAAATTAGTGTTGTTATAAGTTAAAGAACTACTTGAATTGTTTATTATTGCCTTACTCGGAGTAGCGCCAACGCTATTAAAGGAAGCAGTAACTACTTTACTCACTCTATTTGAACCAAATTGAATATTTGAATAAGTGACTTTACCAACGTTATATGTCCAGAAACCAATTTGTGGTTTAATGTAAGCGAATTTTGATTCAACACCAATTGGAGCAGTAAAAGCATCAACGGCATACTTAGGGGTGAAAAATGTTTGTGGTGTGACACCATCACCAGCGAAAGCGTCAACTTGAATTTGCATTACATCTACTAAACGGTTTTTATAGGTTGTACGATCAACATAAAGAGTTAAATCAAACCCCTTATTAAGCAAAATCGTTGAACCTTCGGTACGCATATTTAAACCAGTACCACTATTGCGGTCATTACCAGTAGTCCATCCACCGAAATCAGTCCATACATCAGTAAAGTCTGTGGAACGTGTAATAAAACTACCATTAGGCAATTGAGCGGATTGGTAAGCTTTTCTAGTTTTATTATTAACATGACTTAAAAAGCATGCTTCAGCGATACTGCCAGTGCAACTAGCAGACATCCATTTAACATAAAAGTTAAAAGTATTTTCGTTATCAAAATAAATATTAAATCCAGCAATGCCGTCTGCGTAATCACCTGGAGAATCAGCGTTATAAACATGAGCTTTTAAGTAATAAGATGTAGTTAATGTATCAAATTGGTTTGTGGTAGCAAAAGAGCTATCCCAAGAACCGTCTGTCGTAATTGTTTGGTTTGTGGTGTCCACTTCAAAAGTCTTACAATTTGCGTTAGGCAAAACCTTTTTAAATTTGCTCACATCCGCATTTACGACCGTATAGGTTGTTTCACTATCAGCTTTAAGCATATCACTAGTTTTATTAGTGTTATTTAAATAGGCAAAACAGCCAAATATACCAGAAAGAACTGATAAAGAAATTAAAGAAATTTTAGACATCTTTTTCATTATTTTTCATCCTTTCCTTTTTTCTTAAAATAGAAGAATACTTTTAAACCAATATAACCAAGGATAAGAACAGGCACACTGATGAATATAACATAAGCTGCAGTGATCGCTGTATCTTTAGGAGTAAAAGTAAATTCATCATTATAAACATCCGTATCAATACGTGTATTTCCATCTTTTACTTTAATAATATATGAGTATGTTCCAGTGTAATTTTTTGCGTCAGTGGCACTTGCCACAACTTCATAGTTACCAACTTTTTCCGGAATAAAATAGTCTTCACCATCCATATAGACAACTTCATTATATGGGTCATAAATATTAACCGTGTAATCAATCGAAACACCATCATTATCACAAGCCATAAAGTCTGGTATTTTAACTTTTTTATTAACTGTGCCAGAAGTTACAGGGCTAGTTAAAGGTTCAACAGTTGGAAGAGGTAAGACTTGTTCATGAGAAATGTTAACAGAAAAATCCTTCACTGTTGCCTTCTTTGTGTTATATAAATAGAAACCCACTTTTGGAATAAATGATTCATCCTCATCTTCAATCTTTTTTAAAGAAGAGAACATGAAATTATCTAAACCAAAATTAAGTTCATAATCATTAACTTTAACGTAGAAAGAATCACAGTCCTTGCCGGCAAATGTTTTTCTAGTTTTTCTGACATAAAGAGTAATTTCTTCTGAAGGATCAGGTTCAGTGTCTTGTAAAGAACTTGGATTCTTATTCGTATTAGTTCTATCAGGCCACGCACTATGCCATTCATTATTGTTTGCGTCGTCAGCGCTAACCCAACGATTACCATCGTCTTTACAATAATATTCAACATGTGTCGAACCATTAATCTTAGAATATATTTGTGCGTCGAAAAGATGTCCATCTTTGATGGCAACATCATCACATCGAGAAAATTTAAGATAACAAATCACCCAGTTAGCACTATCCTTGTACCATGGAACAATACCCATATGTACTTCACCATTTGTGGTATTAAGAATATCTTGGCTAGATGTTGTGCCTTGGAAGGTAGCTTGTAAAGTAATCTTTGCCCCTCTTGTGTCAAATTGATCTGTTAATAATAAATTACCAGTAAAGTCTGTATCATTTTGTGAGGAAGTATTAAATTCAAAACAAGATAATTCAGAATCAACATTCCATAATTTTTTGCTTCCTGTATCAACCCACTTATTTGCATCATAATCAACTGTTCTAGCGGTTTCATCTATCGCATTAGCAATTAAAAAACTATTTGTGTTTGTCAAACCAACACAAGCAATCAAAGAAATAATTGATGTCGAGAAGAGGAATATTTTCTTTTTCATATTATTTATTAAGTACCACATCTTCTAATTGATACACACCATAATCTTGATATGTATAAACAATTGGGTTAATTTGGGCAACCCCACACCATGGGAGCCATAAACTACCGTTTTGGTTAGTTGGGTGATATAAGAAATCACTCACTTGGCAAGCTTCTGCCATTAAACAACGATATCTCCATCCACGAGAGCCATCATAATCAGATAAGTATTTAGAAGCGTTTTGCAATGTAATTGCGGCTTTCTTATATGTTTCAACACCAGTAAATTCATAGACTTTAAAAATGTCATACCACATATAAACAGCAAAGCAATCCGCACCAGCGTGGCCAGTAGCAATAATGGAAGCACCTAATACATTACCATTGACATAAGGACAATATGCTTCATTTTCTTCACTAGCTGGGCAAGCAAAATCATACATGAATGTCCAAGATAAAGCACAGCATGCTGCGTGTCTCATTGCTTTTTCATATCTAACATCATTAGATAAAGCATAGGCATATCTAAAACCAAACATCGCATAAATAGCAGCTTCTTTATCCACTACGTTTGCGTTATCACAAGTACCACCAACATATTTGCCCATCTCTAAATAAATATGTTCATAGGAATAATCTGCTGCCGCTAATGCTGCAGTTTTATATTTTTCATTATTTGTGGTGTTATACATCTTTGCTAAGAAACGAATGGCGACAGGTGTATTAATCTTAAATTTAGCAGGATCACTTGCATCATTACCAATATTGCTATCAGCAAATTCACTACCTGGTACACCACCATCTTTAGTAAAAGCACGGTTAAATGAACCATCTTCATTTTGTTTGCTGACTAAATTATCGGCAAAACGCACACAATAATCTAACCAATTTTGATTAGTTTCACCGTTATCCAAACCATATAGGTAGGCATCTAAAATACCTTCTACACCATCGCACAACATTCTTAAATAAATCGCTGCATACCCAGCGGTCCCAGTAGTGTGTAAACCACCATAAGCACCTTCCCACCAAATATATGGGAAAACATTACCATCTGGATAAATTGTGCTACTTGTCCAGAAATTTACAATGTTCTTGCCTTGTGTTTTATAAGTAGAATTGTTTTTAATTAAGCCTTGACGGTATAAATGCGCACCAACAGAAGTTTGTTGACCAACGAATCCCATTTGATAAGAGAAAGCACCTCTAGAAGCATTTGGATCTAAATTAAGTTCCCAAGGTACTCCATAGGAAGTAACACCATTTTTGTTAATCGCAGTGTATTCAGCAGAAAAACAATCAATATTTTGACTATAAGCTATTTCATTGCTTGCTTGTTTACATTGTGTATCAACATATAAATATGATTTTTCGTATGAATCCACTAATGCATCATTAAAATTGTCGGTTTTACCAATTACTAATCCAACTTTATATTCATGATAATGTCTTTCAGTCACTTCATGGAAACGTTTAGACCAACCAGAACCACTATCAAATGTGGCAGGCCCTTCTGCACATGGATAGCAGAATGTGACTGCGATGTCGCTAGCTTCACCATTTTTTTCACTTTCAAAACCAAGTGAACCATATTCTAAATCATCATTTACATCGCCATCTGCACCACCGCCAAGTTCACCATTAACAGTGATTTTTGGTTCAGCGTGCACGATAGAGAAATAGTAATTTGTGTTCTTATTTCTAATCATTGTCATAGGTAAGCCCATACGGGTTTCTTTGACGTATACTTGAGGGTTATATAAACTAGTGACTAATGCACTTGAAGCATTATATTTAGTGTCTTTATAGACAGTCGCAGGAATGAAGAAATCAAAATCATCAACACTCTTTGATTCGGCACCATTCTTTAAAGTAAATAATGATTCAAATCCAGCATCTCTAGATTTAGCTTTAATAACTGTTACTTTACGATTTACAGTAATGCCATAATTTTGACTAATGTAATAACTATCCATTAATCTAAATTGTGATTTCGCAGAGGTATTAATAATAGCAATACAGTGATAACCGTAATTAGTTTCCGTCACTGCATTATATCCTTGTGCGTAATCATGAGTTTCATACATCCCAAATGATTCTGTACCACGCACAGTAATCTTAGCCGGTTCATTATTGTAGGCGATTAAATCATTCGTAGAATTATCACGAATATAAATTTCAAATAAATCCTTATCATTTTTCACAAATGAAATATAAGAATCACTATTCTTTAAAACTTGATTGCCATCAATCGTGGTAATTGCTCCTTTTGGAGCATCAGGGGCAACAAAGAACCCTTTTAAAGTATTTTTACCATTACTACAACCAGAAAGTGACATTGTGGCAATTTCTAATAAAATAAATAAACGATTTTTATTTCTCATACAATGCCTCCTATTTCATACCAGTCATAGCAATACCTTCAACAAAGTATTTCTGACAAAGAATGTATAACACTAAGGTTGGAATTAAACCAATAATAGACGCTGCCATCATTAATGGATATGGGGAACTATTACTCGATTGCGTAGCAGCAATTAATAATTGAATCGTTCTCATACTTGGCACGCTATTAACGTATAATAATGGACCCATATAATCGTTATAACATCCATTAAAGGATAAGATTAATTGGGTAATAATCGCTGGAGTAGATAACGGTAGAATAATCTTAAAGAAAACACCGAACTTAGTCATACCATCGATTTCCGCAGCTTCTTCTAATTCTTTTGGTAAAGTACGGAAATATTGGTATAAGAAGAACATAGTCATCGCACTACCAAACATACCTGGAACAATAATTGGTAGCGGTGTGTTATCCCAATGATAGAAATCTTGGAACAATAAGAAACTAGGCACCATAGTGATAATACCTGGAATTACCATTGTGGCTAGTAAAATATAAAAGACAATATTTTTACCTTTAAAGTCAATACGCGCAAAGCCATAAGCCGCCATCGCGGAACATAAGACACCTACTAAGATAGGAGGAGCAACATATAAAATTGTGTTTAAGAAAGCTCTCCAAACTGGAATACCACTCGCCGCTGATTCAGTAAAGAATTTATAATACGAACCAATATCAATTGTTCCATGGAATGTCCAATCAAATGTCGCACCCGTTGGATCATTAAAAGAAACACCCAATGCGTAAATAAATGGGAAAATGAAAATAGCAGACATAAGGATTAAAATGCCATATGCCACGACCTTGCCTACATAGTAGGAAGCTTTCATTTTTTTCTTATGATGGACATGTTGATTAGGAGTCATAATTCACCCACAATCTAGATCCCACGAATTGGAATGCTGAAATAATTAAAATAAAGATACCTAGGATAATGCCACATGCAGCAGCTTGTCCTCTGAAGTTATTCGCTGTACGAATATAGATAAACCACACTGGTGACATAGCCCAATCTGGTGTACCATGTGAGCCTGCCATCGCTTGGAAACGAGAGAATTCTTGTAATGTGCCAGAAATACCAGTCACTAAGATATAGAAAACAGTTGGTGATAAAGCTGGTAAAGTAATATATCTAAATTTTTGTAAGAAGTTTGCCCCATCAATACTAGCGGCTTCATAGAGTTGTTTGTTAACGCTCTTTAAAGAAGCAAATAATAAGAGAATAGAAGTGCCTAAACCAGACCAAACACCCATAATCATCATTGAGATTAAGAAGTTTTTATCAGAAATAAAGTTAATATCAGTGGTAATCCAACCCAAGTTCTTTAAGGCTTGGTTAATGACACCGTACCCTTGTGCGTACATGGATTGCCAAATAAAGGAAATCGCAATTGACCCACAAATGGTTGGAACATAGAAAATAGATTTAAAGATAATAGAACATTTTGGATTAGACACTAATAAATTAGTGAGAATAATCGCAATGAAAATGCCAATAGGTACTGCAATACAGGTGATTAAAACGTTAATCATACCTTGCATAAATAATGGCTCTTCAAATGCAGAGATATAGTTTTGGAAACCAACAAAATGCGCACCATTAACAGTTGCGTAAGTATCAGTAAAAGATATTACTACCGCATATCCAAGTGGAAAAGCCATAAATAAAAGTAAGCCAATAATCAAAGGAGCGACAAAAATCCATCCAGTAATAGATTCCATTACTTTTTTACGATGGGCACTTGATTTTGGTTTTTTAAATTCTAAGGCTCTAACCATAACTTTATAATTTCAGTTTCTCGTTGACGTTATCTCGTGTTGTATTTAAGAATTGTTCAACCGTGATACGTTCACTTTCGCTTTCTGCGAAAACCTTTTCAACATCTTTATCATAAGCTTCGGTTTTCCACAATTGATTCTTATGATAACTCCATAAACCAACAGGCTGTTGTTCCGCAGCAGTTAAAAAGCATTGGAAATTTGCTGGTTTATTATTTGATTCTCTTTCAATGTAATCTTCTTGAGTAGCAAGTTCAGGATAGACAGGAATTTGGAACCCAGTTGCGGATAATAATTCTTGTCCTTCTTTAGAAGCGATATATTCAATTAATTTCCAAGCTGCTTCTTTGTGCTTAGAACCATTGTATAAAGAATAGCCAACAGAACCACTCCAAGCATTCTTGGTTGGGTTCACGGAATTAGCAGGAACTGGGCAAATATCCCAGTCAAAGTCTAACTTACGGAAAGCAGTAACTTTACTCTTTAAACCAATATAGCAGGCTAACATTTGGTTAGAGAATAATTTAGAAGCATCACTGCCAGTACTCCATGATGCTGGTGGTTGTACGCAGTCATAAACATATGATCTTTGCATATCTTCATAACCCTTCTTTAAACCTGCTAAAGTATTTGGATCGGTTGGGAAAGCACTTCTATCTTCATTTAAGAAATCGCCACCCGCGGACCAAACTAAACCTTCAGTAGAAAGGCCACCTACACCATACATTGTGACAACGCCTTTATCATTCTTTTGAATTAATTTCTTCCACATGGTGAAAGCGTCTTCAATATCCATAATTTCATTATTATCTGGATATGGAATACCAGCCTTTTTAAAAGCTGATTTATTGTAATACATGACAGTAGGCCCAATATCTTTAGGTAAGGCTATTAAAGTGCCTTCTGTCCCACCACATGTTTGTGTTTGAAAATTATATCTATATCTATTAACAGCGGATTGATACATTTCATCAATATTCACTAAATTACTACTTTCAACATAAGGACCTAAGTCCTCACAACGGCCACCACCAAGTTCAGTCCACGCCATGACATCACCATCAGGCATTAAAAAGACATCCGCGATATCATTACCGTTTAAACGAGTGGAATATGCATCTTCGTAACTAGAAAGAATAGTTAAATTAACTTTAATGTTTGGATAACGAATATTGAATCCTTTGAGCATTGTGTTTAAAACACTCATTTCAATGGATTGACCATCACCATCCCAGTGTACAAATTCAATCGTACAAGCTTCACCAGTGTATGGATTTTCCGCAAATAAATCATCATATTTAGACATGATGGATTCAACATCATCATTAGTTACATCATTAGTGTCATCATCCACACCGAATTGAGAATTAATAATACATCCGGACAAGCTTAAAGCACCGACAATTAAAAATGAAGGAAGTATAACTCTGAGTATTTTCTTTTTGTTACCCATAGGATAATTATATTCTTTAATGAATATCATGTGAATATAAAATTTTTGCTTTTAACTTAGTATTATCCTTATTAGATATATAT
>CAVEYA010000074.1:0-8055 GCA_963619935.1 bacterium
TAGCTTATATTATTTTATATAATAATCGAGATAACGAGGTGTTTTATGGACCAAGTAAGAATTATTGAGATTAAAGAGAATATCTTTAAATCCAATGAAGAAGAAGCTGACAAACTTCGAGATGAGTTAAAAAAGAAGAAAACTTTATTACTCAACTTAATGTCTTCACCAGGAAGTGGGAAAACCACAACGTTGTGTCAGACATTAAAACTACTGCAAGACGATTACAAGATTGCCGTCATGGAAGCAGACATCGATAGCGCAGTTGACGCTGAAACGATTGCTAAATTAGGGAAAGTTGAAAGCATCCAACTCCACACTGGAGGAATGTGCCACTTAACCGCTGATATGACAAGACAAGGAATTGAATCATTGCACACTGAAGATTTAGATTTAATCATTATCGAAAATGTTGGTAACCTTGTTTGTCCCGCTGAATTCGATACCGGAGCGTTTAAAAATTTAAATATCCTAAGCGTTCCAGAAGGTGACGATAAACCTCTCAAATATCCACTTATGTATCAAGTATGTCAATTGTTCTTGATTAATAAAATGGACGTTGCCCCTTACTTTGACTTCTCATTAGACAAAGCCAAAGCAAATATCAAAATGCGCAACAAAGATGCAATTATCATTCCTATCTCGGCCAAAACAGGAGAAGGAATAGAAGAATTTGCTTCTTGGCTAAGAAAAGAAATTGAAGAATTTAAAGGAGAAAATTAATTATGCCAGAAATGTCTAAAGCTGTTATCCCACCACATATGGGAGACAAAAAACCAAGCGAAAAAATTATTAAATTAGGAAAAAAGATTACTGATGTTTTTGCCCACAAATTAGGCAAAGTAACCGTTGAAGATCCAGAATACTGGGGACTAGCTGAAATTGTAACTGAAGAAATGGCTGATGTTGCCTTAACAATGAAGTTAAGACATCATTATACTTTTGAACAACTTGCCAAAAAGAACAAAAAATATAGTAAGGAACAATTACAAAAAATCTTAGATGAAATGGCCTATATCGGCCTTCTCGAATATGATTATGGTAATCACTATGATCACAATGGTAGAACTGCTCCTCAAAGTGAAAGAAGATATACTTTGCCATTATTTGTTCCAGGAAGTGCCGAACTTTTTAATATGGAAGAAAAGATGCTTACACCTGATGGCAAGCAAATGGAAAATAAGCGTTTAACCGAACACCCTGCTCTTGCTTCTTTCTTTGAAAGAATGACATTTATTCCACTTGATGGAATCACTCAACTTGTTCCTCCAGGAGGTTCTGGTGTTGGTATGCATGTTATTCCAGTTGAAAAAGCAATTTCAATGGAAAACAAATCAGTCGATATAGAACACTTATCCTATTGGTTAAAGAAATATGAAGGCCATATTGGTGTTGGTCAATGTTCTTGTAGAGCATCTCGCGCTGCTTTAGGTGAAGGATGCGCTGATGATCAATTTAACTGGTGTATTGGCGTTGGCGATTTTGCTGACTACAGCCGTGAAACTGGTAAAGGTCATGACATTACTTACGAAGAAGCGATGAAAATTTTAAAGAACGCAGAAGATAATGGTTTTGTTCACCAAATTACCAATATTGATGGTGAAAATAAAATTTTCGGTATTTGTAACTGTAACGTCAACATTTGTAATGCTTTAAGAACTTCTCAATTATTTAATACACCAAACATGTCTAGAAGTGCTTATACTGCACATGTTGAAAAGGAAAAATGTGTGGCATGTGGTAAGTGTGTTGAGACATGTCCTGCCGGTGCTGTTAAACTCGGTCAAAAATTATGTAAGAAAGATGGTAGCGAAGTCGTTTATCCAAAACATGAATTACCAGACAATATGAGTTGGGGTAAAGATAAATATGATGAAAACTACCGTGATAATAACAGAATCAACTGCTATGACACAGGTACTGCTCCATGTAAAACAGCCTGTCCAGCCCACGTTGCTGTTCAAGGTTATTTAAAACTTGCAAGCCAAGGAAAGTATCAAGAAGCTTTAGCTTTAATTAAGAAAGACAACCCATTACCTGCTATCTGTGGACGTATTTGTAATAAACGTTGTGAAGAAGCTTGTACCCGTGGCACGATTGACCAAGCTGTTTCTATTGATGCAGTTAAGAAATTCCTTGCGGAACAAGATTTAAAAGCAGAAACACGTTATATTCCACAAGTCACAATCGCCTCTAATAGATTAGATCACTGGGATGAAAAGATTGCTATTATTGGTGCTGGTCCAGCTGGTTTATCCTGTGCTTATTATTTAGCTCTTATGGGTTATAAACCAACCATTTTTGAAAAGAACGCTAAATGTGGCGGTATGCTAACATATGGTATTCCTTCTTATAAATTAGAAAAGGATGTTGTCGAAGCTGAAATCGATGTCATCCGTGCCCTTGGTGTTGAAATCAAGACCGGTGTCGAAGTTGGTAAAGACATTACATTAGATGAATTAAGAAAACAAGGCTTTAAAGCCTTCTATATTGCAATTGGTTGCCAAGGTGGTAGACTCCCAGGCATTCCTGGTGAAGACGCTGAAGGCGTTGATATCGCTGTTCACTTCTTACATGGCGCAAGCGAAAACCTCAATCAACATTTAGACGGTGACGTCGTTGTCGTTGGTGGCGGTAACGTTGCTGTTGACTGTGCTAGAACCGCTAAACGTTTCGGAGCTAATAAAGTTTCTATGTTCTCTCTTGAAGATAGAGATTCTATGCCAGCTAGTAAATTAGAAATTAAAGAAACATTAGAAGATGGCATTGAAGTCAATAACTCTTGGGGTCCAAAAGAAGTTAAGAAGGATGAAAATGGTCACGTCGTAAGCATTATCTTTAAGAGATGTTTATCCACTATTGATCCAGTCACCAAGAAATTTAATCCTCAATATAATGAAGAAGAAACTATCGAAGTTAAAGCTGATCACATCATCTTTGCTATTGGTCAAACAATTGTTTGGGGTGATTTATTAAAAGATAGTAAGGTTACTTTCTGGCATGGTAATTACCCACTTGCTGATAGATTAACTTATCAAACCGCTGAAGAAGATATCTTCGTTGGTGGTGACGTCTTTACTGGTCCTAAATTCGCCATTGATGCCATTGAACAAGGCAAATGTGCCGCTGAATCTTTACACAGATTTGTAAAACCAGGTGCTTCCTTAACCATTGGTCGTAATAGAAGAGACTTTAAGGCACTTAATAAAGATGATCTTAAACTCGAAGGTTATGATACATGTGGTAGACAAGAAGCTGGTTTTGACTCATCTATTGATCAACATCACTCCTTCAAAGACGCTCATTTAACATTAACAGAAGAACAAGTGAAGAAAGAAACTGCTAGATGTTTAGGTTGTGGTGCTTCTATTGTTGATCCAAATAAATGTATTGGTTGTGGTGTTTGTACAACAAGATGTATGTTCGACGCTATTCACTTAGTGAGAGACCATCCAGAATGCACACACATGATTAAAGCAGAAGACAAATTTAAAGCTATCTTACCATACGCTATTAAGCGTGGATTTAAGATTAAATTTGGTAAACATACTGCCGAAGAAAAAGCTTCTGAAAAGAAACATAAAGAATATAAGAAAGCGGAAAAGAAAGCCAAAAAAGCTGCTAAGAAAGCTGCTAAGAAATAATTAACATGCACGAACTTGGTATTGTTTTCACAATTCTTGACGAAGTAAAAAAAGTCGCCATTGAAAATAAAGTCAAAGCTGTCACTAGTGTGACTTTAGAAATTGGCGAAGTTTCCACTATCATTCCAAGCTATTTGGAAGATGTTTGGAATTGGGCAGTCAAAAAAGAAGAGCTTTTAAAAGACTGCAAGCTTAAAATACAAGTCATTAAAGCAGAGACATATTGCGAAAACTGTGGTTGTACTTATCCAACTGTGCAATATGCAAAGATATGCCCAAAATGCGGCAGTGATCATACCTATTTAATAAAAGGTAATGAAAAGAATATCAAAGAAATCGAAGTTATTTAAGGCTTATGTTTGCTAATTATAAACCTCATAAAATGATTAAAAAGTCACGTTTTCGTGACTTTTTTGCTTTGCTTAATAATAAGCAAAAAGATGAATTGTTTCTTAAAATAGATAAACTAATCTTAGAAAATAAGGAATACACAGATAAACAAAACTATGGTTATCTTTGCAATCTATTTACCTCATTAGCCTTAGTGCAATTATTAATTGAAGAAGGTAAAAGTAAAAACGAGGCCGAAGAAATTGTATTGAACGCAATGTATGCCTATTTAAAACCATCTGTTAAATCAATACAAAATTTAGCAAAACATAAATGGTTTGTGCCTTTATTAAAAAGATACATGCCAAAGAAAATTAAAAGAACATGCGGTTATGGCTGGAAGATTACTTTTCCAAAAACCAGTAAAGATAATTTTACAATGATTACACACCAGTGTATCTTTGCTCAAATATTTACTAAATATGGTTTCCCGGAAATGACTAGAGGATTCTGCCGTGTCGATAATTTATTATATGACAATTTACCAAACACTATTTTTCAATATACAGAAAGAATTGGTGAAGGCGGAAAAATTTGCGATTATTCATTTATTCGTAAAAATAAATAAGTAAAGAAATAAATAAAAATAAGCACATTTTTGTAAAGAACAATGAAATGTGCTTTTTTTATATAAACATCTCTAAAAGCGTTAATTAGTGGCATTATTAGGCAAAGTAAAAGCCTAGGAGGAGAGGCCTAGGCTTTTCGGGGGGATTATTTACGAGTACTTTGGATACTAGTCTTCAAAGAATTTTTAGCGTCCACCATGATGCTTTTCCAACTATCGAAGGAAGTAGCGTAATTATTTTTAAAGGAATTAATATACGCTAACTGGCGGGTACGATATTTATAATTGAATTCACTGCCAGATATAACCTTGCGGAAATCTTCACTTTCCACCCAGGAAGTAAATTCTGAAAGAGTAGCAAGCAAACTATCTAAACGGTTTTTAATGCTATCAAGCATTTGACTTCTAAATTTATCTAAATTAGCAATAATCGCATCTAATTCAGTGTCCACTTTATTAAGTTCTTCAATTTGAGATGCACTATCGTTTTGTTTTAGTAATTCACTTCTCTTAGTTAAAACTTCAATCTTCTTATCGATGAATTCCTTATATTTAGTCATATAAGTGCAATTATCTTCGACAAATATTTGGCTATAAAGAGTGATGTATCCAGTAATTTTTTCTTTTAAGCGATTAATTTTGCTTTCATACATCGAATAATCTTTACCTTCACTTGTTAAAGCTTCTAAAGCTGTTTCAAGATAAGAAACTTTATCTTCATAAGTGACAGCGAAGTCATGAAATTCTTCTAGTACTTTTGTCGCATAATCACTAGTTTGTTGATAATAACTATCGATTTCTGCTTGTACATCATCGAAATCATCATTTTCTTCAATGTTAATGTCGTTATCTTCATCTTCATCTAATTCAGTGTAATCTTCAGAATCAGTGACAGTCACATCGCCTTCATTTACTAAAACGTCTTCATTATTTAAATAAGAAACAATTTGTTTTCTGAATGAGAGTGCATAATCACTATTTTCGGAATAGATAGTAACCGCGAATTGGTTATACTCCACATTTTCTTTATGAGAAATGAAATATCCAGTTTCTTTTTCTAATGAGAGGATGTTTTGAATCACTGACCAGTAATTCTTTCCAACATAATTTTCCGAAATGGTAATCATCTTGCCATCATCATTTGCTCCATAAACAGAGTTTACTTTACCTTCATTATTAATCGAGATAACCACACTTGGATTAAGATCTAATTTAACAACCGCATTAGTGATTTTAGTAGAATCCACTATTTGTTGATTATTATTAGCATTAATCACTGTGAGTGTGACCGCTAAAGCGGCACAGGCACATAATGAGCCTAATGTTGGGAATAAAATATGCTTCTTTTTATACCATGGGGTATCATCAGCTTTAGTTAAATTAGCTTTGCTTTTAATGGAGTCTAATTTATCATCATGCTTTAAAAGAGAAACATAATGATTCTTTAGTTTCTTTTCTAAATTATTCATAAAGTCAGATCTCCTTTCTTATAAGCTACTTTAATTTTATCTAAAGCTTTATAGTATCTAGCTTGGACTTCACCAAGAGTCATTTTCTTGTAATCAGCGATTTCGCGGAACTTATAGTCATAGACTATCTTCAAAATTACGATATCGCTTTCGACTTGGTCTAAAAGACCTTGAAGTTCAAGAACCAACATATTAGTTTTATCATCTTCACTACTAGCAACATCTTCAACAGATAATTCACCAGGTAGTTTTCCCTCTTTATTTGCCACACGAGTGACATAATTAAGAGCGAGATTACGTGCAATTTCGGTAATAAATTGCTTGAACTTACCATCTTCTTGATAATTATCTATTACTAGTAGTAATTTCAAGAATGTTTCTTGCACTAAGTCTTCACTTACTTGTTTATCATAAGTGATGGAATAGCAGATGTAATATATAAGGTTCTCAAATTCGTAATATATTTCATTAAAGGTTCGTTCATCACGACCCTTTAATTTTTGAATAGTTTGTTTAGTAATTAGCATATTTCTACCGTTAATTTAATTATTATTAAATCGGTAGAGTTTTGCAATAAGTTTGATTAGGCGATTTCTTCTCCTAGGAAATCATCATCATCCCACCAAGAATCATCGTCGTAATCATCATTTTCACCCCAGTTCCAGTCATAATCTTCATTATCACTGTCTTCTGGAGAATGGCCCCAACCTTCACTATCGTGATTGTGTTTACCACCATCATCATCACCATAGTAGGAGTGATCATTGTAATGATCATATTTACCATGTTCATGGGTGTGATATTCAGCAATTTCTTCTTCTGTTAACTTATCAGCGACTTGATCATTATAAGAGAAATTAACAGTCATGATTTGTTTAGCTTCTTCAACTTTGAATAAGTTTTCTTCTTCAGTTGTTTCTTCGCTTGTTTCACCTTCAACTGGTTCTTCTTTTGGACCATGTCCATGTGGACGAACAGTAATCTTATTTAATAAGTTTTGTAAATAAGCACTAGAATCAAATGTCGCAGAAACGACTGTTTGAAGTTCAGTATTAAATACAATCGTGGCAGCAAGTTCTTCATATAAGAAGGAAATTGTAACAGTATTTTCTGTTGCGTCAGTAATTTCAACGCCTTCCGCTTCTAATAAAGCGTCTAATGCGGTGTAACTATCTTGTTTAGAACCATCAACAAAGAGTAAGTCTAAATATGTATATCTAAAGAAATCACCAAATTCACCATAAATATGATGTCTTCTAATATCATAAGCTTCTTTAGAAGTATATGTTTCCTCACCATAGGATATGGAACTTTCTAAGAATAAAGTGTTGTCTTGGAAAATAGCGTGAACACTTTGTGCACCACTATAACGGGAATTGAGCTTATAGGAGTGACTAACTTCGAGATCTAAGAAGAAATCTTCTTCAGTCTTAACATAAGTTAAGCTATAAGTTTCTTTTTCACTTTCATCAAAAATAGGATAGCCAGCGTATGTCGCTTTTAAAGCATAATCATATGTGTAATCGACATGGTAAGAACCGATTTTGGTTTCAATAGCTTCATCTTCTTCTTCATCTTCTTCAGTTTCTTCACCCTCAGTGCCTTCTGTTGGTGTGCCTTCACTAGGAGTACCTTCTGTTGGGGTATCTTCAGTGATATTTTCATCACTACCATCATCATCAAGAGTTTCTAAATCTTCAACATTATCCACTGAATCTCTATAAACTTTACGAACATTAGCCTTTTGTTGTTCTTTTGTAACAACACCTGTTTGATTAAATGTTGGGTTAGCAGATCCTCTGCTTAAGGTACAGCCTGTTAATGCAGCGGCTGCGACTGCAAGAGTTAAAACGTTAAGTTTTTTCATAATTTCTTACTGCCTTTCACTTATCACAACACGAAAATATTGAAATTTATTTTATTTTTTTAATTTTTTCTATTTCATTAATAAAAAATATTTTTATGCGCGTGTATAATACTAAAT
>CAVEYA010000075.1:0-5577 GCA_963619935.1 bacterium
ATATTTCGCCATGCTGATGTTTGTCTTGATGCCATAATACGTTCTCCTTTATTTTAGTGCTGTACAATTTATTGTACATCTATGTATTAGTTCCCTTCATATATTGCTAATCTATTTCTATATAGATTGCTTTATCTTTCACACCTGCATATTTAGCTTGGATTGTAGTTTCCTTGAATGTGAATAATAAGTTTTGTAATCTGTCGCCTTTATAATCATATTGGCCATACATTTCTTTTAGACTGAATTGTTGTTCATTTTGGAAGTCTAATCGTATTTTAGTGCAATTGCATTTATCTTTTAGGCCACATGAATATTGACACCATGATGATTTACATCTATTGTCTGTAGCTTTTTCACTTTTTTGTGAATATATTGCATGGACTTTCTTTAGTGTATTTGTTACAATTGGTTCCATTTCAGCGATAATACTATCATTATCATAATATGTAAATCTTACGTCATCGTTATACGCATCGATTATACATAATACATATTTTCTGTATTGTCCATTCTTTTGCGCATAGACAGCATTTATATATGTCGCCATTTTTAGTTGGAACATTTTGTTTCTGTCATCATTATGTGCTGTAGATATATCAGCCATAATTGAGTATGTTTCTCTGTCAAAGAATGTTACATCCGGATTTGCATATAATGCTATTTCTAAGTCTGGATTGTCGTTATATTCTCTTGTATCCAATTGTAGACATGCGTCAAAGTTACAATATCCCGGTTTATGGTCGATGCCATCAACTTTTTTACGATTTGCTTCATACATTTCAGTTAGCCAATAATAAGCTGACATAGTCATTTTCTTTATGTTATCATATTCTCGTTTTAGACTAGCTTGTTTTGTCTTTTCAACATAATAGTCTAATATTGTGTCAAATGCATCTTCTTTGTCGAATATTGGCGCGATATACATATTCTTTAGTGTCTGAATATATTTATCGTCATACTTCCAAAGTGCATAATTTCTTAATAGCATTTTTGCAACATAGTCAACGCAAGTTCCAATTGATGATGTTTCTGATGTAGCTGGTCGATAATAAGTCACTTGGACAATATATCGTCCATTTTTACCGGCATAATCTGCTTCTGGTTTACGTCTGATTGCTTCATGGTCAATGTTGCCTTTTCCCAAAATAATACTTCCTGGGCATTTTACAATTCTGTCGAATATGTTTGCTCCTAATATAATGTGTCTCTTCATAATAATCATTCTCCTCATCTATCGTCATTATGTTTTTACAATAATTTCCGCACATTATAATTTCCATACATTTATTCTTAACAATATTGTCCAAAGAAGTCTGGTAAGAATGCTGATGCGAAGTTTACCCAATCTTGATATGATTGGAAGTTATCGTCATCATATAGTTCTTCCTCATAATAGACAAATAATCGTTCGAATTCATCAGTGCCATAAGCATCTCTGATTGTATCACGTAATTCTTTATCGCAACGAATGCGACCATCATATTTTCCATCCTTCATACGAATCATTTTGTTGAATCGCGATAAGTTTCTTGTAATTTCTGTAATAGTCATAATATTCTTCTCTCCTTTTCTTTATAGCGTAGCTTGAAGTTTACGTAGTTCATCGATTGACATTGCATAATATGGTTTTGTTTCTTTTGGTCCGCAAGCGTCAATCTTTCCGGTTTCGCATAATTCCCAAATAATATCGGCTTTCAATTGACGAATTTCTTCTTCATGTTCTGCTTTTGTAAGTGCTTCTGCTTCTGCTAATTTATCTGCTTCGCGTTTTGCAATAAGCGCTTTTTCTCGTGCCTTGAATCCAATATTATCTAATTTTTGTATGTCTAATGTTTTTAGGACTTCAATATCAGTAATATCAGCGAATTCACTGAATGACAATATGTAGTCAATAAGTCTTTCTTTTTCGTCGTCTGGATGTATTGGCGTTGGAATATATTTATCGCCATTTGCATCAACATAGCATTTTGACGCATAGTCATAATTTACTGGTTCAACTAGAAGTATCTTTTCGTCGAAGTTACCAATCATAATCATATTGTTTCGTCTGTCAATAGTATGTATTTTGCAAGATGTTTGTTTTCCAATTGTGAAGTCAGATTCATCATAATTTACATAATATTGTTCGAAGTCGAAGTTTGTTTCTTTCGCTGTTTCAACAACATCGATTATTGCTTGATTATATACTTCGTAGAATAATTCTTTTGTGCAAGTTCCTTTTTCGAAGTAGAATCCATCATAAACATTCGCACACTTAATATTTAGTTCACGGAATTTCTTTAGCATATAGATATATACACCAGATTCATACGCCATCCAATTCTTTTTAGGTAAGAATGTAGTATTTTCGTCAATTGCCAAAAATTTATATAAGGCTTTCTTGAAGCGCATCACGAAGTTATTATATCGATCGTTCAATACTTCATCGACAAATCTAGCATAATATATTTTAGATTGTTCATTTACGTAAGCTTCAGACATACAATGTTCGTCAATAAGTTTCTTGTATTCATATTGTAGCGCGCAAGCGTTATATTTTAGTGATTGTGGCTTCATGAAGCATGGCATCACTAATGATTTTACAAGATCGCGAATTGTAGTTCCATTATATTTTTTGTTTCTGAATGTATCATAATCATCAGTAAGACAAAATTCTGTAGCTTTGTATAATTCGAAATATGGGTCTGTTTCCATATCCATCATTTTACGTCCTGTCAATATTGACACAATATTATAGTTTGTTCTTAAGATGCATGATGTTACGTCAATTTCTTCTGGATTGTCAATACCATAATATTTGCTTAACAATTCATATCTTGAATTATCGTCTGGATGTCTTTCAGGATTCGCTGTTGCGCATAATTCCGAATATAATCTTGGATAAGCATATCCATCTTTAGTTTGGACCAAATATTTTACATGTTCATCGCTGATTGCTGTTTTGAATGTTTGACACATTTCAGTATTTGCTAATTTTTTAGCTAGACATGATTTATGTTTCTTTGTATTGTCTTCAACTAATGGATTTACGATTTCCCAAAATTTAGTTACAATTTCTGTATCATAATGTTTTAGTTTTGTGATGTAGGCAATATTTGCATAGACTGACCCATCATATCGATAAGTGCATACTCTTAATAATTCGCCTTCATCAATAAGTCTACTTAAGTATTTTCTTAATGTCGGTTTTGACAAATTTAGTGTATCAGCGACTGTGTCTTGATTCAATACAAATATGTTTGACCAACCATCATTGATTTTAGCGACAACATCAGCTAATTTATTTTCAGCTATGAAGTTATCGTCATTCCATATTGGACTCATCGCATCAATATCTTTGCCACCAAAATATTGACTAATATATGCCAATAATTGTTTTAGTTCGCCATACTTAATTTCTGACTTTGTTGGTTTTTTGTTTGCTGCATAATTTTCAGCATAACGTTCTTTGTTTGCTGCATAATAGTTAGCATTATAAGCAGCGCGCTGTTCTTTTGTTAGCATAGTATCATATCTCCTCTCTGTGCGTCATATCGCACTCTATTATAAATATATAGCATTTCTTCCCGCTATTAGGAATAAATAGTTCATTTTTGTCAATAATACATAAATTATTATCAACATGCAATGTCTATTGTAAGTTAGCTTAATTAGTTCCTTTAGTTAGTAAGTTAGTTACTTTATATAATTAACTTTACTTTATTATTTTAGCATATGTGATTATTGATTCCATCTATATATTATAATAGTTACCACTTCTATTATATTAGTAGGTAAAATTTTTTTTAAAACCCTTTTACGCAATGGGCAAGATAGTCATATTATCATCATCGATGTGGCATATCTCCGATAATATTGACATCTCCATATTGGCGTTCTGTCTTAAACTATATCTTGCTCGTAAAAGGATTATACATATGCTATGGTGGCCAGCGCGACCACCTGGTAGACGCAGCATTCAGCATCTCTTTATAAGCGCTCTAAATTTGAGCTATGCGTCTAAATATTATAAGTTCCATACTCTATTATAATTAGATAGCATTTCTGTTCTCTATTATAACTAAATAGCTACTCGCTCGCTATTATAATTAGATAGCATTTCTGCTCGCTATTATAACTAAATAGCTATTCGCTCTATTATAGGTAAATAGTTAATTTTAGTCAATAAGTCCGGCTTTTACCATAAGTAAGCGTTTGTCAAAATCGACTTTATTTGTGCCATAACCAATAAGTTCGCCGTCCAAATATTCGTAAGTAATATCTAAATCGTAGAATCGATTGTATAATTCATTTTGTTTGCTTTGGTCTATATCTATGCAATTGAAGTCGCATTCAAATACAGATGATTCGAATCCACTAAATTTGACTTCTGTGCGTAATTTCTTAAATTGTTGATGTGCTTTTCCATGAATACAATCTGTGTAAAAATGATAGTGCTTAATTAGTGCAATATAACTTGGTTCATTATAAGCTTCTACGCATTCTTTTGCAAGTTCTACTTCTAGTTTGTCTAGTTTGTTCATTAGTGATTGATAATTTGTCTTTCTCATAGTCATTCTTCTCCTTTTTCACTATGTAACTTAATCATTTTTCGTATTGGTAAATTTTGTTCTGCTCGCCATCCAATATATTCAGCGAATGTCATTTTTGTCTTAGTTCCATCTGTTTTGAATAAGTATCCATTGACATAACGGCCATATTGTTTATGTGCATACGATACTTGACCTTTATCATAGGCTCTGCGCATATTTGTTGAATGTGTAACCCATTCCAAATTCGAATAATGATTATTTTGTTTGTTTCCGTCAATATGATCGACTTCAGTGCAATCAGGTGATGGTTTGTCCAACCACGCAAATGCGACCAATCTATGGACCGGTGCTACGCTGCCTTTACATCCAACCTGGACATATCCGGCATTGTTTATGCATGTAGTTCTTTCGAAGTAATAGACAAATGTGTCACCATCGACTGTATTACGATCGCGTACTTCTACAATATAAGTTCCATCTTCATTTACGAATACATTTTCCAATGCTTCGCGTAAATTGTGTTCTTTTACAATCATGTCAAATTCATGTTGTAATACGATAATACTTTTCTTCTTCACTTTATTATGTCTCCTTTGTAATTCATATAGATTCATAATAATTTCCTCCCGTATTCTTTATAATTTCCATTCATTTTGTTCTTCTCTTTTTGTATCTTTCTTTATATATGGCCTTAGAATAATGACGTAGTAGCACAACCATCATAAATGATAGCCATGCTACCACAGAGAGAAGAATGTGCGCACTTGGCGCTGGTTGAGACGGCCAAATTGGCATCTGCTTTGTAAGCTGCATTATAATATGCTACGTCTCAAAATATTTTTGCAGAAAGGAGTGTATTGCAATACGGTAACCATATCGCATAGGGAAGTCGACCAAATATTGGTATTTCTGTTGCAGCAGCGTTCTAGCTTAAACTACGACTTCCAGAAGGCAGAGAAGAAGAATATTTTTACCGCAACCATTTAGGTCGCTGGCAATGGCGGTCGAATTTTCACTGACATCGACATTTCACAATATTTTG
>CAVEYA010000076.1:0-4378 GCA_963619935.1 bacterium
GCCCTAGACAAGTAGGTAAGGCTACTCTTTTAGAGCATATCGAAGCTGATAGAAATAAAGTTACATTGGATGATTTGCAAGAGCGTGCTTTAGCGCAAAACGATCCAGAAATGTTTTTAAAAATACATCCAGCGCCCCTTTTAATAGATGAAGTTCAATATGCTCCTGAGCTTTTTTCTTATTTAAAAATAATTATTGATAAAGGTGTAAAACCAGGTAGTTATTGGCTCACAGGATCGCAAAGTTATCAATTAATGAAATTGTCACAAGAAAGTTTAGCGGGCAGAATCGCCATTTTAAATTTATCTTCTCTTTCGCAAAATGAAATTTATGGAAAGGGGAAAAACACTCCTTTTGAAATATCATTGGATACATTAAAAAAGAGAGAATCAAACCATGTTTTGGCAGATGTAAATGAAATATTTAGAAGAATATGGGAAGGTGGTATGCCTGGCTTAATTAGTAAAAAATACACTAATCGCGACATTTACTATTCAAGTTATTTACAAACTTATATTGCTCGTGACATCAAAAATGATAATAACATTTCGGATATTAACAAGTTTATCGATTTAATTAGAGCGGCGGCGTGCCGTGTTGGCCAAGAATTAAATATTCATTCCATTGCATTAGACGCTGACATTTCTGATGACACTGCTAAAAGATGGCTTAATTTATTAGAAAAATCACAAATTATTTATTTCTTGCATCCTTATTCCAATAATTTATTAAAAAGAATAATTAAATCACCTAAAATTTATTTCTTTGACACTGGCTTAGTTTGTTATTTAACTAAATATTCCAGCCCTGAAATTTTACAAAATAGTGCAATCAACGTGGCTATTTTGGAAAATTACATTGTTAATGAAATTAAAAAAACATACATAAATTCATTAAAAGAAAGTAATATCTATTATTATCGTGATAAAGAACAAAATGAAATTGATTTAATAATTGAATCAAATGGTTTGTTGCATCCAATTGAAATTAAAAAAACATCAAACCCAAATCATTCAATGATTAAGGGATTTAAGTGTCTTAAAAAGAGTGATATCCCAGTCGGCCAAGGTGCCATTATTTGTATGAAAGATCATTTAACAGCCTTGGACCAAGAAACATTCATTATTCCAGTTTGGTGTATCTAATCCAATTTAAAATGGCGGGTATCAATCCGCCATGACGTTTATAATATTTAAAATAAACTAATAGAGATTAGAAATCTTCTTTAATGACCGGAACATCCCCATCCCAAGTTACTGTGGCAGCGTGACCTAAAACAAAAGGTTCTCCGCGTTGGCAATCAGTTTCATATGCATGGAAGAAACAATATGTTTTACCATCTGGTGCATTTTGAATAAAAGAAGCATGTCCCGGAGCGTCATATCCATCTTTATTAGATAAAATTGGGTGAGGTAACTTCTCCCAGTTATTCTTATCAAGTGGGTCTCCACCTTTAAAAGTTAATAAGCCCATGCAGTAATGGTCAGTCCAACAACCACTCGCGGAATAAACAATATGTATTTTATTCTTGTGATATAAGGCAAATGGACCTTCGTTAACATATGGACGATTACCACCATCACAACCACCTTTTTCCCAATCATATTCGGAAAGAGAAAGCAAATGACGTGGAAGTTCCATTGTGTATGGATCTTTCATTTTAACAATATACAAGGCTTGATAAACTTCATTAGAATAAACCCCAAAAGATGAATAGACATAATACATTTGGTTATCATGGTAGAAAATACTGCCATCAATTGCCCATTTATCATCGCCGTTATTTAAATAAGCCGCTAAATGGTAAGGCTCGCTTGGATCAGTAGAGTGGTTACGTAACACATACATATGTTGATTAACAGAGTTAGCGTCACCAAAACATGTATAAATATGCCATTCATTATTAATAAAATGTAATTCAGGTGCCCATGGTCTAATCTTAAAATCACCAGTTTCGGTTAATTCATAAACTACTTTCCCAGTAGCGTTAGCTAATCCTTCCACAGTTGTGGCAGATTTAATCCATAATTTTTCTTGATAAGCATATAAGCAGTAATACTTACCTTCGTGATAAATAACATCTGGGTCACGAGCCCCTTCTTTGCGATAATCTAAAATAATCATTTTAATATCCCCCAATTATTATTTGATTTCGTAGATTGAAATATTTGTAGTTGTATTATCATTTCTTAATACACCGACTTGACCACCAGTGTAGCCTGATAAGGAAACACTTGTTTTGCCACCAAAGGAATTTCCTAAAGAAGTTCCGTCTTCATATGTCAAAGTACAAGCTGTACCCGTTACATTTAATTTAATTTTTGCTGTTCCAAGGTCAACATTAAATCCATCAATAAAGGTAGAGGCATAACCATCTAATTTAAGAATTTCAATCCAGTTCCAAGAAACGTTTAAAGCAAAGCCACTATAAGTGCCTGTATTAGAATTACTACCACCAAACAAGAATGCTTTTGTGGCTTTATGACCAAAGAATGGATTATCATCATTCGCCGTAGAAGAAGAATAGCCAACAAAATCTAATAGAACACTAAAATCAGTGTAAGAAGTTGTGGATAAATAGTGACCAATAGAATTAGTGGTGATTGTATTATCAGCAAATGTCCAATCACTATTACTAGCATTATTCTTAATTTCATTAACAAGAGTTTTGCCACTATTTAAATCGGTTGTCTCTTCACTATCAGCTGGTGCGCTATAAGAGAATTCATAAATAGTAATTACACTTGCGTAACTATCATTCCTTAATAAACCTACTTGACCACCTTTATAACCACTTAATGGAATTTCTTTAACACCATTAAATGAACTTGGGAAAGAAGTTCCATCATTAAAAGTAAAACTACAAGTTGTACCAGTAATTTTAAAAATAAAATCGCTATCAGCAATATCAATATTAAAACCGTCGATAAATGTAGATGAATATCCATTGAGTTTTAAAATTTCAATCCAGTCTTTAGAAATATTTAAAGCAAATCCGTTATATGTTCCATCACTAGCGTTACTACCACCAAATAAGAAGGCTTTCGTCGCTTTTTTAGCAAAATATGGATTTGCTTCACCTTCTTCTGAAGGAGAATAGTTATTAAAGTTTAATGTAACAGAAAAATCACCACATTTTGTAGTTGATAAATAGTGACCAATTGAATTGGCGGTAACACTATTATCTTTAAAGGTCCAATCACTACCACTGGCGTTATCACCAATTTCTTTTACTAACGCTTGTCCGCTAGCTAAATCATCATAAGTAATTTCTTCACTACCACCAGGTTGATTTTTACCATCAAAAGCGTCATATATTGCGTCTCTGATTGTTAAATATGCTTCAGCGGTTGGATGTAATCCATCAATGAAGCAATCATCATCAGGTGTGCCATCAGCCTTTAAGAAAGCATCATCTACATTTGCATAGCAAACGCGATCAGTTTTACCAACAAAGTTATAAAGTAAACGATTCATTTCATCAATTGTTGATTTGCTATTTTTATATTGTGGACAAATATTAACAGACACTAAACAAATTTCCACTTCTGGTAATCTAGTTAATAATGGTTCTACATATTGTTTAACATTACTAATAAACTTTGATGGAGCGGTGTTCCATCCAACATCATTAATTCCAATCATATAGATTAAACGACTTGGATTATAATCCACTACTTCCTCAATATGCCCATACCAATCTGGAGAAGAAGTACCACCTATACCAATATTAAAGATATCTTCATATCTTGCTAAATCAGTCTTATAGTTATTCCACATTTCCATATAGGAATGGCCAGTAATTAAAGTGTTAACAGTTTTAAAATCATATTCATTATCAATTAAAGAGATATCCGAATAAGTAGTGTTTATATTGTCAGTAAACAAACCAACATAATTACCAGCTAATAATTCATTATCAACACGTGAAATAAAAAGTTTATTATTATAAAAACATTGGATTTTATTTTCTTTAATAACAACTTTTAATTCAATTTTAGCAAGACCACTATGGCCAGCAGAAATATAGCAACTGCCTATTTTAGTAGCAACGTTATTCACATATTTATTTAAAACTAGTTGATTACCAGATACGGACTCAACATGTAATTCATAATATGTAGTATTTGTGACATTACTTAAAAACATGAAACCCGTTTGGTTATTACCATTCGGTGTAACATTCATTTTTATTGTTCCTTTAGTAAATCTTTTATTAGTGATTAAGCAAGAAGCAGTAGAAGATTTTACTATTGCCCCATAATCACTATATTCCATAGAACCATGTAGAGTTTGAAAATCTAATCCTGTTTCTTCTGGAATATCAGGATCAACCGGATCAACTGGTTCATCTGGGTCTACAGGATCAACTGGTTCA
>CAVEYA010000077.1:0-4310 GCA_963619935.1 bacterium
AATTTGAATTGAGTAATTCATTCAATAAAAATGATAGTGCTAATAATTTTTTAACAGAAACAATTAATCAAAAAATAAAGAATATTACCATAATCAATACAGAACAAATTGCTCATGATAAAGAATCTGGCATAACATATGATTTTCTAGACACTCAATCTATTATTTTTACTTTAGAAGATGATTATCAGCTGTCTTTAACAAAGGATGATTTTTGTGAAATGATTTCTATTTATAAAGGATACAACGCAAAAGAAGAATTGCCAAAGTTAGAAAATGATTTACAAAATAGATTTGGCACAGAGTTAGATGGAACCATAATAATTAAATGTATTGATTTATAAAAATATAATAACAAGCATAATCGACGAGTGTTTGTCACTCTTGCGATAAAATGATCAAATTAATTGTTATCTGCCTGAATTATTTGCACAATTTAAACATGCTTTTGAGCAAATAATCCCCTTAAAGAAACTAACTCTTATTTTATGTTTATAAAGAAAAAGGTCCTCTTATGTTCATTGAATAACAAACAGAAGAATAACCTTTTATTATTTTAATCTATAAATTAGAAATCACTTAATTTAGTGTTTTCATCAATCACACATAATTCTGTGCCAGTAAACTTACAGAATAAGCGAATATCCTCAAGAGTTAATTGAGTGGTAATTACTGAGTGATGTCCACCACCGAAATATAACCATGCGGATGTACCAGTCTTAAAGTCTGGAAGAATTTCCCACATCACACGGGCTACAGGAAGCTTTGGCATTAAAGCAGGTTGCTTAACTAATTTAATCTTTGCAGCAATGATTCTAAAATGGTCACCCATATCAGTCATTGTGACTTGTAAACCTTCTCCTTCAATGCAATCAAAGACTAATCTTGCTGGATCATTTTTACCACCGATACCTAATGGATGGACTTGGATTTCTGGCTTTGTAGCGGCAAAGCAAGTTGGTACTTCTAACATATGTGAACCAAGTTCTAATTCTTTGCCTTGTTCTAATTCATAAGTATAGTCTTCAATAAAGCCTGTCGCACCTTTACGGTCTCCCGCAATTGCTCTTAAAGTAGACACTAAAGCCGGTGTTTTATAATCACCTTCTGGCCCAAAGGCAATACCTTCCGCCATTAAATCTTGCACAGCTAAACCTGGTAATTGATTTAAACCATGTAGATCTTGGAAGTTATCAGTAATAGCTTTCAAACCATGAATACTAGTGAATTTTCTTAACGCTACTTCGTATTTAGCTTGCTCTCTGACTGCAGCCATATTATCTGTTGCTAAGGTATATTTCTTTAAGTATTCATTAACTTGTTTATCCACATCTTCTTCACTAACTTCATTAATTAAATCAACAAAATCGCCAATACCGTAATAGTTAACGTTCCAACCATAATCAATTTCTGATTGGACTCTATCGCCATCAGTGACTGCGACATCACGCATATTAGAACCAAACATGCCTACTTTTAAGTTAAAGGCATGGTCAACGCCTAAGCAAACATCTGCAAAGTGTTTAACGCCTTCAATAAAATCTTCATCTTGATAATAACCCGCTAAAACTTGTTGTTTAACATTAAGCCTTGCGGCAATAAAGCCAAATTCACGATCGCCATGCGCTGCTTGGTGAAGATTCATAAAGTCCATATCAATGCTGTCATATGGTAAATGACGGTTATATTGAGTGTGTAAATGTAACATTGGTTTTTGTAATTTCTTTAAACCACGAATCCACATCTTGGCTGGTGAGAAGGTATGCATCCAAGTAATAATACCAACGCAATCTTTATCTTCATTAACCTTTAAGATGTAATTTAAGCAAGTTTCGGAATCAGTGACGACACCAAGGAAAGAAATTTCCACTCTTTCGCCAGCTTTTTCATTTAAGAAGTCTGCCATTTCACGAGAATCTTTAGCAACAGTCTTTAAAGCTTCTTCTCCATATAAATCTTGACTACCAGTAATAAAATAAAGTTTTTTCATGTTATTTATTCTCCTTTTTTTGCCCATAATAAGCATTTTTACCATGTTTTCTTTGATAGTGTTTATCTAATAAATATTGGGGAATGTTATTAACTTCCGGATTCAATATTTTTGTTAATATATTCATCTTTGCGATTTCTTCTAAAACAGTCGCGTGATACACTGCATCATTACTATCCTTACCCCAAGCAAATACACCATGGTTTTTTACTAAGATAGCAGGCACTGCTTCTACATCAATATGTTTTTCTTTTATGGTTTCATTAATCACCACACCAGTGTTCTTTTCATAGTCTTCTTCTAATTCTTCTTTAGTTAAACAACGTGTGCAAACAACTGGGCCATAGAAATAATCCGCATGTGTAGTTCCGTAAGGTAATATTTCTAAACCCGCTTGAGCGAACGCTACTGCGTGAGTGGAATGAGTGTGTACCACACCATTAATTTCTGGATGTGCTTTATAAATCTCTAAGTGTGTTTTTGTGTCACTTGATGGTCTTAAGTTTCCTTCAATGATATGGCCATCTAAATCCACCACTACCATATCACTAGCTTTCATTTCATCATAGGAAACACCACTTGGTTTAATCACTACATAACCGGTTTTAATATCTCTTTCTGAGACATTACCCCAGGTATAAATAACTAATTTATTCTTTACTAGGTCTAAATTAGCCTGAAAAACCTTTTCTTTTAATTCTTCTAACATACTATTTACCCCATTTATCAGCCTTTTTCACGATTTTAAGACCAGAAATATATCTCTTCTCAAACTTATTAAAGCCTCTCACTAATTTCTTCTCTACACGGCTAGTTTTAGATTTTACATGACTAAAGATTTCTTGATTTAAGTAGTCCGCTAAAGGAAGAGTGTGATGTAATAAATACATTGCTAGAATAGCCATACCATAGCTACCACCTTCATTCGCACTTTCCATTAACGTAATCGGTGTATTTAAAGCCGCCGCTAAATATCTTTCCGCCACGCCTTCAGTTTTAAATATTCCTCCGGCAGCGTAGAAGTTTTTCGCTTCAACATGTTCTTTCTTTAATAAGATATCCATGCCGTACTTTAATGTTGCAAAAGCAGAATAGATTTCCGCTCTGACAAAGTTAGCTAAATTAAAGTTCGCGGTATTAGCTCTGACAAATAATGGTCTGCCATTTTGAATACCTGTAATATTCTCACCACTTGTGTAATTATAAGTTAATAAACCACCACAGTCAGGTTCACCATTGAGTGATTCTTTAAATAATTTATAGTAGATATCTTTCTTAGCGATATCACTACCAATTAATTTAGAATATTCGCTAAATAAGTTAACCCAAGCATTAATCTCGCTTGTACAGTTGTTACAGTGGACCATTGCGACTTCATCTCCAACAGGTGTAGTCACAATATCAATTTCTGGATAATAGTTATCCATCTTCTTATCTAACACAATCATGCCAAAGATTGATGTTCCAGCAGAGATATTACCAGTTAATGGCAAGACAGAATTCGTACATACCATTCCCGTTCCTGCGTCACCTTCTGGTGGACATAATGGAATATTAGCAATTAAATCGCCCTCTGGATCTAAAAATAAGGCACCTTCTTTAGTTAATTTACCTGCGGATTCACCTGCTAAAAGAATAGTTGGTAAAATATCAATTAATTTATAACTTAAGTGATTATTTTTTAATAATTCATCAAATTGATTCAACATTGTTTGATTATATTGTTTTGTGTTTGGATCAATTGGGAACATGCCAGAGGCATCGCCAATTCCTAGTACTTTTTTACCAGTTAATAAGAAATGGATATACCCCGCTAAAGTGGTGAAATAACTAATTGAAGAAACATGTTCTTCTTGATTTAAAATAGCTTGATATAAATGGGCAATAGACCATCTAGCAGGAATATGATATTTAAATAATTCAGTTAATTTTTCACTTGCCATTGAGGCATTGTTATTTCTCCATGTTCTAAATGGCACTAATAAATTATTATCTTTATCAAACGGCATATAGCCATGCATCATTGCTGAGATACCAATTGAACCAACTTCTGCAAGTGTTTCATGATATCTTTCTTTTACATTCTCTTTTAAAGATTTATAAGCTTCTTGCAAATGATTTTTAATATCATCTAATGAATATGTCCATAAATTATTTTCAAAATGGTTTTCCCATTCAGAAAATCCTTCTGCAATAATTTCAAAATTTGCATTGATGATTGTCGCTTTAATACGAGTTGAACCAAGTTCAATCCCTAAAGCTGTTTCCTTCCAATTAATATTACTCATATTTAATTTCCTTTAATATAACCATTATATGT
>CAVEYA010000078.1:0-4300 GCA_963619935.1 bacterium
CTATCAAACATCTATGATGCTTTAAATAAATTAGGAACACCAATCACTAAAACAATTGTTTCCAGATATATTAAAACATTACTTGATTCAAAGATTATATACGAGTGTCCACGTTTTGATATGAAATCTAAACGCTCTCTTTCTGGTGAAAAGAAATATTATTTAGCGGATTTAAGCTTCTTCTTTGCTTTAAATACAGACAATGTGATTAATTATGGACCTACATTAGAAAACATTGTGTTTATTTACGCAAAAGTGAATAACTATTCTATCAGTGTAGGATGAATTGGCAGATTTGAATGTGATTTTATTACTCGTTCTTGTAATATGCATTATGCATATATTCAAGTTTCTTATTCAATTGCGAGTAGCAAGGAAACAGAAAATAGAGAGTATCGGCCTTTAGAAACAATAAAAGATAACTATCCGAGATATATTTTAACTACTGACTATATTTTGCAAAATAGAAACGGTATTCATCACGTTAACATTTTTGATTTCTTACTTCATAATAAGCAATTTAATTAAGAATAGAATTATGAACCAACAAACTAAAAGCAACTTATCGGTTAAAAACTGAATTTAGTTAGAAAAACCTCTTTTTCTGTATGATATTTTTGATTCTCCCCAGAACTAAACTCATACACAAAGAGGTACTTTATTATATGGGTAAAATGCTAGAAAGCAGTTTAATCATGAAAAAAAGAGACATACTAGCTAGATTAATTGCTAAAGAAACTAAGGTAAAAGAAATAGGAAAAACTTTGGGTATGGATTTTACTTCTATCTTTTGTGAATTAAAAAAGAATCGCACTAAGGTGAAAGACGTTATTAAAGATGATTCATTATGAACGAATTGTTTATTTCGAAATAGATGTGCGATTAAGAAAGTATATGGTTTATTAACATGTGGTCAAAAATGTAATGGATGTTTTAGCGCCTACAAATATTTACTTAAACAACTATACATTTCTATTATTTGTAATAAATTTTAAACAGTATCACTCATTTTTTGGCGGCTTGACTCTCTTTTTCTCTCTCATTATAATCATTTATAAAAGAAGGTCTTTATTATGTTTGAAGCAAATGGTTATTTTAAAAACTTGAGTTTTTGTAAAAGCAATCTATTAACTGGCTTCATTTCTGATATCGTTAGCGATGACAAAAATGATGATAGTTTAAAGTGTGTAGGTTTATATAAGGACAATAGCAGCAATATTTTTATTCAATTTCAAAAAAATGATATTTTTGTTTTATCAAATAATTTTTGTTTAAGCTTTTTCTACAATAAGCATATCCATATTGAATTTGATTTAGAAGAATCTGAAAAAAGCAAAGAAGAAAACGAAGATTCTAAAAATGATGAAAAACGCTTTTCCATTAGTTTAATTGAGGTTTTAGAATAAACAATGGATGATTGTAAGATATTAGCAAATTTTATTAATGAAATTGCTAATTTATACAGTAAAGCATCTCCAAATTCTTCATTAATTTTTAGAGGGCACGGAAGTTCTTCTTTTAATCTTTTGCCAGGAATTTATCGAAATGACAATTTAGAAGATGAATTTGATAGTGCTCATAAGATTCAAATTGAGCACCCTAATGAATTTAAACACCGTGAGCATTTTTCCAATCTTTCAAAAATGCAACATTTTGGTTTAAGGACAAGATTGTTGGATTTTACTTTTAATCCACTTATTGCTCTTTATATAGCGTGTTTACCAGTTGATGATAAAACCTTAAACAAAGATGGGGAAGTAATTATTCTCCAAATTCCTAATAATGAAATTAAACACCACTATAGCGACACTGTTCTTTGCTTATCATGTTTGCCTTATCTTAAATCTAATGAAAAAGATGATTTAAGAAAATTTTGCCTATCTAAACGTGGTGGTGTTCTTGATGAATTAGATTATAAGAGGAATTTGTTTGTTCACCATCTTTATCATGAAATTCGTAGTGAATATTCAACATTTGATTTTGAAATAAAAACAGATGATCTTTTAACATCTCATTTTGTGTCACCGAACAAAGATAATGAAAGAGAAAAAATACAAAATGGATTATTTGCTATTTATGGTTTGGATAAAGACATTTCTAAGAAAAAAGTTGATGAGTTTGTTATTAAAAGAATAAAAATACGTCATGAGGTTAAATCTCAAATATTAAATATGCTTTCGCATTTTGGAATTGATGACAGTGTTATCTATCCGGGATTAGAAAGAACCACATTAAATATATATCACCAAATATTTGTAAAAAAGAACTTGGATAAATAAATATTTTAAAACGAAATAGAAGGAGTGAGTTTATGAAATATAAAAAATTATTTTTAGGTACATTAATGGTAGCCACCACAATTACCGTGTCTGCCCTTGTGGCTACTAATTTTAAAAAAGGTTTTATTATTAACACTCATGGTGAATCTGAATCTTATAAATTAGAATGCTCTAATGGAGTTAATCAATTACATAATGAAGTTGGAGTTAATAATCGTAAAAGTGGACAAGCCACATTAAAAACAAAGTTAGGTAATGATGTTTTATTTGCCTATAACAACATTATCGGTAATAACAGTAGTTGGCATATCTTAGGTGCTGAAACAACAACCACAGAAGGTGATGTAGGTGCAGGGTACTTTTATAATGTTGATCCAATTAATGGCATTCAATCAATTACCTTAACGTTTAACACGACAAGTAAGGACTATCAAATATTATATTCAAAGGATAATAGCTTTACTGAATCTGTGACATTAACTGCTCCAAGCGCTAAAGGTACTCAGCAAGTATTTAACTTTGATAATTATTTACCAAGTTATTTTAAAGTTTTAAATACAAGCGGTTCTAACTTTAATATATCTTCCGTAGTGGTTGATTTCTCTTGTGCAAATAACTATCCTTCATTAACTCTTACTAATGAAAATGAAGAGATGGGCACAGTCAGTGGACCTACAGTGATGACTGCAGGCGAACAAGTTACTATTGTTGCTACTCCAAATACTGGCTATAAATTTGTTGGTTGGTATTCTAACGATGTATTAATTAGTGAACAATCAACTTATTCATTCTATGCTGGTAACATAGATTTAAACTATTCCGCTAGATTTACTTATCAATCATATAATTTAACTGTTCAATCCGAATCAGAAGTTAAAGGCACTGTTTCTAATTCCACAGGTAATTATGATTATTTAAGTTCTATTAGCATAAGCGCAACCGCAAATGATGGCTATTCATTTGATGGTTGGTATAATGGTAGTTCTTTAATTAGTAAAGATAATCCATATACCTTTACAATGTCTTATAACGATATAACTTATACCGCTAAATTCTCGACAAATAGCTATAAGGTCACTTTAACCAACGCCAATACTGATTTAGGCAGTATATCTGGTAGTGGAACATATCTTTATAATAGCAGTGTTACCTTAACTGCTTCTCCTAAAACAGGCGTTAGCTTTATTGGCTGGTTTAATGGTGATACACTAGTATCCTCTTTATCTACTTATACCTTTAATATGCCTTATACAAATTTAGATTTGACCGCTAAATTTGCTTATACTCAATATACAGTTACTTTAAATGTTAATGATTCTACTATGGGGTCAGTATCTGGTAGTGGTTCATATATTTATCAACAAGATGTTACCTTAACCGCTACTCCAACTGAACACCATTCTTTTACAGGCTGGTATGATTCTAATAACACACTAGTGTCTTTAGATAATCCATATTCATTTAAACTTCCTAATAGTTCATTAGAATACACTGCTAAATTTGTCCAAAATTATTCAATCACTATTGCTTGTGATGGTGAAACTATGGGCACTGCTACTTATCCAAAAGAATGGGGAGCAGGATTAGAAGTTACTATCACTGCTAACCCTAATAGTGGTTATGCCTTTGATCAATGGTATGACGAAGATTATAACACTTTATCTACTGATGCATCATATACATTTACAATGCCAAATAATGATGTTTCATATATATGTGGCTTTGTTAAAGGATATTTATTAACTGTAACTTCCGAAGATGAAGCAAAAGGCACAGTCAGTGGTGGTGGACGGTATGCTGCTGAGCGAATCGCAACCGTGTCTTTAAACATCATCAATGGCACATTTAAAGGTTGGTATAAAGATGATGAATTTATCAGCAGAGACAATCCTTATACATTTGAAATGCCTAAAAATGATTATTCATTAGTTGCCAAGTTCATGACAAAAGCAGAAGAGGAAACGCATCAAAAAGCTTTAGGCATTTTACCAGATATTGATGCATCAACAAATACATTAACA
>CAVEYA010000079.1:0-4092 GCA_963619935.1 bacterium
GCTTTTGACACACTTGTTACAATCTCGACTTATCACAATAATAAAAAAGAACAAAAAGAGATTAAAAATATCATTTTGAAATATCATTCTTTATTTGATAAATATGATGAAGCAAGTGATTTATATCAAATTAATCACACAAATGAAAAGACATTAGTTGATGAAGAATTATCAACTATCATAGCAAAAGCATTAGAAATGTCTGAAATATCTTCTTATTTTAATCCTTTAGTGGGCACACTTTCTGATGCTTGGAAAGATTCTTTAAAAGAAAACAAAGTATTAGATAGCGAGTCAATCGCTACTTATTTAAATGATATTAAAAATAGTAGCATAGCATTGGAAGGCAACTATGTTACAAGAACAGGCAACGCTACACTAGATTTTGGTGGTTTTGCCAAAGGCTATGTTGCAAATCAGTTAATTAATTACGCAAAAGAAAATAATTTCAATGATTACATTTTTGATTTAGGTAGTTCCACTGTTGCGTTAGGTAGTAAAAACAAGAATCAAGAATTTAATGTTGGCTTAAAATATTTAAGTAACGCTTATTTAAAACTTAAAAACACCACCATCAGCACTTCTGCGGTATTCGAACAATATACAGAGATTAATGGAATTGAATACTCACATATCATTAATCCAATCAATGGCTCTGCCACTCCATTATATGATTTTGTCGTAGTCATTCATGAAGATGGCATGATTAGTGATACACTATCGACTGCCTTAATGAATGAAAAAGAGACCACTACTTTTAAGACATTAGAAACAGAATTAGGAGTTAAACTTTTAGTGGGTAAAGATAATCAAATTGTCTATCAAAGCGAAAGTTTAGAAGTGTTATATCACTAATATGAAAACATTTTGGCAAAAATTTAAGGTTGATATTATCATTGTCGCTTCCTTGTTAGTCATCGCTATTACAGGAACAATAGTCTTTTTTGCTATCCAAAAGAAAAATAACTTAATTGCGAATATCTATAAAGAAAATGAAATTATTGAAACAATTGATTTAAGTAAAGAAGATGAATCAAGAACCTTTAATATTGATGGATATGAATCATTAATGGTCATTGAAGTTAAACATAACGCGATTAGAGTAAATCATTCTTCTTGTCCACATCAAGACTGTGTCAACATAGGTTGGGTCAATAAAACTAATCAACCAATTGTTTGTACTTATAATCATGTAAGCATTATTCTCACTGGCAAACAAAGTCAAAATGATGTAGAGGTCGGCAAATGAAAGTCCGTGATATCACTTTAATGGCCATTTTAACCGCTCTTGCGGTAGTTTTATCTTATGTTGAAGGATTTATACCTTCGATTGGAATTCCCGGCGTAAAGCTTGGATTTGCCAACATTATGATACTTATTACTTTATATGCATATGGGTGGCAATACGCATTAGGAGTAAATGTCTTAAGAGTTTTTCTAGCCTCATTATTAAAAGGAAATATCTTCCAAATGGGCTTTTTAATGTCTTTAACCGGAGCGATGTTATCTTTAGGAATCATGATTTTATTAAAATATGTTTTTAAGAAATTACATATCATCACAATCAGTGTAATCGGATCTATATTTCATATCATTGGTCAAATTATCATTGCCATAATCATGACTAATACAGTTTATGTATTTTATTATTTCCCAGTTCTTTTATTAGTCAGTGTAGTAACCGGTATAGTAGTCGGTCTAATAACAGATAGATGTTTAAAGATTCCAGTTTTTAATAAATAGATTTTTTCTTGCGAATTTTGTAATTGTGATATAATAGCTATGCCCTCAATAAGTGTTAACCAATGCACTATGAGCATTTATCTCCTTCTTATTTTCATTCAATTAGCTCAGGAGGTTAACAAATGAAGGGCAAATTAATTGATGCGCGTGTGGTTGGTTTATCCATCAAAGCGCTTAGGTTAGCTAATCACCTAACACAAGAAGAATTAGCAAACCGCGTTGGCTACAGTGTGAGAAACTTACGCCGCATCGAAAACGACGGGACGGTAAACATTGACACCGTCAACTACTTCGCTGAAATATTCGATGTATCAGCATTAGACATCCTTAATGGATGTTTTTTTATTACTTTTGATTTCTATCTTTGGCCAAAATGTAATGAATTCTATTTGCTAATGTTCTATTTTGTTGTTTTAAAGCGATAACTTGTCTACCTAAATAGCCAACATAAATTAATAATGACCCTTCTAATACACTATCAGAAAAAAAGCATACAAGACGTTTGGATAAATAAAAGAACAGCTAACACCTGCTAAAATAGAAAGAATCCCTAAAATAATACAAATAATGCTCAGGCTTATTCTCTTTTAATCATCCAACAATGAGATAGTGCTTAAAGCGTCAATATCTTTGATATCTCTAACAATGCCTTCAAATATTTTAATAATTAATTCATAATCCTTGACTTGATTGTTCGCAATACGAATTAATTTAATACCATATTTCTTACAAACATTTTCTTTTTCTCGGTCAGAAACAATTGTTTTGCTACTACCAATATGTTCACCACCGTCAATTTCAAAAACAAGAATGGTTTTATATATTCTTGATTGATTCATTGCCTTCACTATAACATCAAATTCTCGATTGCCATATTTATCTTTGTCTCCTTTAAAAGCGTTAGGTATAGCTTTGCTAAAAGAAACATTATGCTCAATTTGGAATTTACAATTAGAGCGAGTAAAATATGGTCTGACCGTCTCAAAGAATTGCTTTTCGGAATCGGAATCATTAGAAAAATCTAATGACATAGCACTAGCAGAAGGTGGAACTGTCATTGCCCCATTACTAGCGACATAATCTGATAAAGCTTTAATATCATTATTATCATTATGGCTCAATGCATCAATTGCCTCTTTATCACCAGCAAAAATAAATGATTTCTTCGCTCTAGTTACCGCAACATTAATTAATTCGTGATTGTTCTTAATCCATTCCATTGTTTTTTTCCCAGTGCGATAAGATAAAGCCGTAGACATAATAATCACATCTTTTTCTGACCCTTGTAAGGTATGCACTGTTCCGGCATGTACATTATCAATCTTTGCTTCTTTTAAATACTTATTTAATAAAGTGGCTTGATTTACAAATGGAGTAATAATGCCCACTTCTTGATAGTTATTATCAGCGATTATTTTAACAATCTGTTTAGCTTCTTCTTGATAAGCATTACGAAAATCGGCAATAGGCTTATTCTTGACATTAATATATTGTAAGTTTCCTTCACCTTCATTCATTAACTTCAAATGATTTTGATAAAAACGACGATTAGAAAATTCAGCAATCTTTTTTCCACAACGGTAATGATAAGTCAAAAGAATTCTTTTTGAATTAGCATCCTTGGCTAACATTGTAGATAGAATAGAATTTTTGACATAATTATATTCTTTCTTGATGTTATATTTTTCCATCAAGTTTTCATTCAAACTTTCCTCAATCACTGTAACTGGCTGTAATTGATTAGTATCTCCCACTAGTAATAAATTCTTACATCTCACAATTGGTATTAAAGAAGTAGCGATATTACACTGTCCCGCTTCATCCATAATGCCTAAATCAAAAATATTTGGTTTCGGTGAGCCTAGTTTAAAAGAAGATATATTAGTGCAAATGATAATTGGGAAAACAGTTACTAATCGTTTTAAATTTTTATCATCTTTTAAGTATTTATTTAATTCAACGACTGCGTCAGTAGGATTTTCAATGCTACAAATAATTCTTAAATCATTATAGTTTTGACTATTTAAATGGAGATATCTTTCTAAAGAAGAATAATATAGATAAGCCGCAAATGAATAATTGTCTTTTGCCGAAATAGCGTATTTAGTCACATCTTCATTGGTAATATCACCAATGCTTTGTAATTTTTCATAATTAATCTTTTCTTGTTCAATAATCTTTTCTTTTATTTGTGGAATAACGTTAATTACAGATATCTTTTTTAATTTTTCTAACGATTCAATAATTTCTTGTCTATTTTCATATTTAACTAAAATATTTTTTAATTCATTAAACTGGTTTAGTATTTTTTCTTTGCTCTTTGCTGTGGAAGCTTCTGATATTTTTGTG
>CAVEYA010000080.1:0-3886 GCA_963619935.1 bacterium
CCTTTTATATTAGCGACATTATCAATTTTTTCTTTATTAATCGCATGTAATAAAGTGTCAGAAAAAGGTGACAAAGGCGATAAAGGAGAAACCGGTGAGCCAGGAATCAATGGAAAAGATGGGATTGATGGAAAAGATGGTTCAAAAATTTACACTGGTGAAGGAACTCCAAATGAATCTATAGGTGTATCTGGAGATTTATATATCGATACCTTATCCGGAGACATTTATTTAAAAGCAAATACCTGGGGAAAAACAGGTAACATTAAGGGAGCTACTGGTGAAACAGGTGCCACTGGCACTTCGATTGTTCGTGTTTATATTGACAATAGCACCGGTAACTTAATGTGTGAAATGAGTGATGGCAGCACAATCAATGCTGGTCAAATCGAAAATATAACACAGCATACTGTAAGATTTTATATCAATAATTCTTTGTATACCGAAGTAAGAGTTAAACACGGTAACAAAGTTACCGCTCCTGATGTAACAGTTAATGAGGGATATGAAATTAATGAATGGTACACCATTGAATATAATCATAAAGTTCCATGGTCTTTTACTGGTTGCACAGTTACTGAAGACACTAATTTATATTTAGATAACACACCAATTGAATATCAAATTTCATATTACCTTTATGGTGGCTATAACGATTTTGATAATCCAGAAACTTACACTATCGTTTCTGATGATATTACCTTAAAAGATGCACATAAAGATAATTATTATTTCGTTGGTTGGTATAGTGATAAAGATTTCACTACACCATGTTCAACAATTATAAAAGGATCAACTGGTAATAAAGCATTTTATGCTAAGTTTATGAGTGACGAAAATGCTATTTCTTTAGGCATTAAGCCAAAAATTGACACAATAAATAAAACAGTTACTTATGGCTTATATCCACAAACATGTATCTCAGACGGTAATCTTATCTCTGCGCTTAATAATTTAACCTCTACTGAAAGTAACGGATACTATTTATTAAATGGTAGTTATTACGCTAAGAAAACAGCAAAACCATATGAAAACGGAACAGTAGATGTGACTTTTGATGATAATACAACAATAATTAATGGTGAAACTTATTGGTTTAAATGCGAACCTATTACTTGGAAAATTATAAGGAGTAATAACGAAACATATTCATTACTTAGTAGCAAGGTATTAGATGGAAGATTTTATGATGGCGGTGGCGCTGTCACATATGATAATAGCAACATTAGAAAATGGCTTAATTCAACATTCCTTTCTCAAGCCTTTGGATTGCATCAATCTTTGATTCAAACTGTTGAAGTTGATAACAGTGTGACCACCACTGAATCTAGTGAAAACACTTATTTTTGTGGTAACACAAATGACAAAATATATTTATTAAGTTATCAAGATTACTTAAAGATCGATTATGGATTTGATACCACAAATGGTGAGTCTACTACTAGACAATGTAAGAGCACTGATTACGCAAGAGCAAATTACAACAGCACAAGTATGGAAGTAGACACGATGTTTTGTGGGTCTTACTGGACGCGTTCACATTCCACTGCTGCCGGAGGCGTTTCATATGTTGCTTATAATGGAAAACTCGGCAAATTAAGTTCAGGTGCTAATGGTGTTGGAGTAAGACCAGGCATAACAATTAAAATTGCTTAATCATAAATCATAAAAAAAGAGATTTGGTTCATCACCAAATCTTTTTTAACTATTGATAGTTAACTACGCTTAGTTAAATTCAACACGAACTTGGAATTTATCTCCTACAAAATCATAATATGGAGAACTAAAGCCATAATTAATTGTAGCTTTTGTTCCTAAAGGTATTTCTCTTTTATAAGTAATATTAAATGATTTGATAGAGTGATTTAAAAGAAAATCAATAGGAATTAAATCCTCGATAATATCAAAATAATAAGTGTTATTTAAATGTCCATTTATATCACATTTACTCCATGTTGCGCAGATTTCACTACTATTAGGTAAGGTTTCATCTACATGGTAACTAGGTGGGAAATCAATTTCGCCTTCTTCATGTATCTCTGGAACAGCGATTCCATAATCTGAAGGATTAATCATTTTTCGATTATTTTGATCAATTAAACACCAAACCGCCACACCTCTAATTAAAACTTCATCATTTGAAGATAAAAATTTGTAGTGACGAAGAAAGAAATTAGCCATCTTTTTACCAGGGTAAGTAACTACTTTAATATGGTCATCATAATGCGGGATACGATTAATAACAAAATATTGTTTAGCGATAACCCACAATAAACCTTTATTTAACGTTTTTGATGAATCAAAACCGAGCTCTTCAATAGATTTAACAGAGACTTCTTGGGCAAAACGCACAATAGAAGATAAACGTAATTCTTTATTTGGGGTAGAATCAGCGGTTTTAATTACTGTTTCATAAGTATAAACACCATTACTCATTTTTTATTTCCTTCTTTCACAATAAAAATATGCACTTATTTTTTAACAATTTCAATCGCATAACGTTTGATTTTGCCAGTGCTTGTTCGAGGAAGAGGTTTATTTAATATAAAATAGCTTTGAATTTGTGAAGATCTATTATGTTTTACATTAAATAATTCGAGTTTGTAATCAATATCAATAATTGGTCTTTCAAGGGCTAACACTAATTGTTTATTTTCATCTTGCAAGACCGCTAAGTCGGTTTTTAAAAATCCTTTCAATTCACCCTCAAATTCAGGAAGGAAGATTTTTAAGCCATCATTTAAAACATAAATTTCTTTCTTTCTTCCAATTATTTTTAATAAGCCATTTTCGTTAACTACACCTAAATCACCGGTGTGTAAATATCCATCCTTAATAGCAGAATCAGTTTTAACCTCATCTTTATAAAATCCAACCATTAATAAACTAGGTGCATGGACAAGTATTTCACCATCGTCAGCGATTTTAATATTTGCTTCCTTAACCGGAGTCATTAAGGAAGGATCCTCCCCTAATGACAAAGCAACTCCTGAACTTGTTTCGGTTAGGCCATAACCAAAATGTACTTCGATATCCTGAGATTTTATTTCTTTTAAAACTAAAGGTGAACAATCCCCAGCTCCAACAAGAACCTTTTTTAGTTCAGGATTAAAGAGGTTCTTTTTAAGTAGATATTCCACCATTTGTGGAACTAAGCTGACCGCGGTTGGATGATAAAACATGAAATCCTCAAAAAGAAATCTTCGTCCCCTAGATAATGCAATTGATGTCCCAGAAACTACTCCCCAAAGTAAACTACATACAAATCCAAAAACATGATTTAAAGGTAACATCGACAATAAAACATCATCTTCACTTAATGGTAAAAGCAACGCTCCATTATATGCAGAAGCGCATAATGATGATTCAGTTAAAATAACTGCCTTACTTGAAGATGTGGTCCCACTAGTAAAGAAAAGGATGTTGCCTTTTTTGCCTTCTTCTTGTGGATCTAAATATGGGGTTAATGATTCGCACAATTCTTCATCGCCAATCAATAAGTCGACATCTGTTGCGATAATTTGTTTTTTTAAAACTTCTTCTTCATTATTAATATCTAATAACACAATTTGTGTTTTTTTATTTGCATAAGCAAATATTGCTATAAGAGTTTCTAATGATTGATTGCAAAATATGCCAACACTATGCGCATCCTTAATAGGATAATCTTCCACCATTTTCCAAAAATCAATAAAATTGACAAAACGAATTTCTTTATTTATGGAATAGTAGAAGCCATTTTTATTATCTTTATTATTTAAAAATAAGTCTTTAAATGTACTAGCTTTTAAGATTTTCATGTTCAAAAAACTCTTCGTAAATTGCTTTACATTTTATATTCTAATACAAATTAGAAAGCAAAAGAGAAAAAATCACTTTTTTTAGC
>CAVEYA010000081.1:0-3775 GCA_963619935.1 bacterium
TGGTAAAACTGAAAGATTAGTCACAAAAGAATCTATTGAATTATTAGAAAAAGCTGGATTTAAGAACATTGATTCATTATCAAATGTTGTTCCTGGTGATAAGGTTTATTTTATAAATAAAAATAAAAATGTCTGTGCTTTTATTATTGGAAGTGAACCATTAGAAAATGGTTTAAGAATTTTAGGCGCACACATTGACTCACCAAGATTAGACTTTAAGGAAAATCCACTTTATCAAAGAGATGATTTCTGTTTAGGCAATACTCACTACTATGGTGGTATTAAAAAATATCAATGGGTGACCATTCCATTAGCTTTACATGGTGTAATGTGCAAAAAAGATGGCACAACTGTGGAAATTAACATTGGTGAAGATCCAAAAGATCCGGTCGTTGGTATTTCTGATTTATTAATTCACTTATCAGGTGATCAAATGGGACAACCTTTAGCAAGAGCGATTACTGGTGAACAACTCGATGTTACCTTAGGTAATATGCCACTTAAAGGTGAAGAAAAACAAGCTGTTTTAAATAATGTATTAAAGATTTTAAAAGCCAAATACGGTGTCGAAAAAGAAGACTTCATTACTTCGGAAATTGAAGTTGTTCCAGCTGGACCAGCGAGAGATTATGGTTTAGATAAATCCATGGTGGCTGGATATGGACATGATGACCGTAGCTGTGCTTATACTTCATTAAGAGCAATCTTAGATATTGAACCTGCTAATGTCAAAAATACAGCGTGCTGTATCTTAGTTGATAAAGAAGAAATCGGCTCTGTCGGTGCGACAGGCGCACAATCATTATTCTTTGAAAATGCAATTGCTAAATTAGCTAAATTATCAGGTAAAGAAGATGCCTTATTTACTGCTCGTTTAGCCTTAGAAAATAGCAAGATGTTATCAAGTGATGTCTCTGCGGGCTTTGACCCATTATTCCCACAAGTTAATGACACCGCAAACTGTGCTTATTTAGCTAATGGTATTGTCTTCAATAAATATACTGGTAGTCGTGGCAAGAGCGGTTCTAACGACTCTAACCCAGAATATTACGCTTTTGTGCGTAAAGTAATGGATGAAAACAACATCTGCTGGCAATCCGCTGAACTTGGTAAAGTTGACCAAGGCGGTGGTGGCACAATCGCTTATATCTTAGGTAACTACAATATGAACGTGATTGATGCTGGCATTCCAGTGCTTAATATGCACGCTCCAATGGAAATTGTTAGTAAAGCAGACGTTTACGAAGCCTACGTTGCATATAAAGCTTTCTTAATTGCGTAATTATCACTAAATAAATAATACCCTTAATCCATAAATAAAATGGATGGGGTATTTTTTTATTAGATGTATTCAAATAAAAATATATTTTTAACTGTTTAATTTTATGCGATAATAATTTCATCATTTAAGACACAGGGAGGTAGTTTATGAAAAGTAAACATTTATTGTTAGTGGGTTTATCTCTATTTTCTTTATTAATTGGTTGCAACGCTAAACCGGAAAAAGGTGAACAAGGTATTCAAGGCGAAAAAGGCGATAAAGGTGACACTGGCGAAGCTGGTAAAGATGGCACAAAGATCTATACTGGTGAAGGTCTTCCTAATGATAATACCGGTGTAGAAGGTGACTTATACATAGACACATCTACTTGGGATTTATACGTAAAAGGCGCTACCTCTTGGTCTAAAACCGGTAATATCAAAGGTGATACTGGTAGTAGTGGAATTTCTGTTACTAATACCTACATAGACGATAATGGACATTTAATATGTGAATTTAGCAATGGTCAAAAAGTTGATGCTGGTAAAGTAAAAGAAACAGCAACTTACACAGTTAGATACTACGTAAACAATAATTTAATGGGTACTGAAACTAATAAAGCTTGGGGCTCTAAAGCCACTCCACCAACTATTCAACTTAAAGACGGATATGAACTTAGTCAATGGTACACAATTGAATCAAATGGCTATAAATCTATTTGGTCATTGCAAGGCTCAATCATTACTTCAAATGTAGATTTATACGCAACTACTTCGGCTATTGAATATAAAATTAACTATGTTTTAGATGGTGCTAAAAATGATATTCGTAATCCATCTACCTACACAGTAGTTAGCGATGATATTTCTTTATATAATCCAACTAGTGATGACGCTGCTTTTATTGGTTGGTATTTAGATGAAAACTATACTACTGAATGCTCAACTATCGTTAAAGGATCTATTGGAGATAAGACTTTCTACGCAAAATTTCTTTATTACGATAAGATTTTTGCTAAGAAACCTCAATTAAGTGATGATAGTAAAACAGTTACTTATGGATTATATCCACAAACATATGTTTCTGATACAACATTAATTGCAAAATTAGAAACGTTATCGCCTGAAAGTAATGGCTGGTATCTTTATGACTTAGCATATTACACTAAATTAGAAGCTAATCCTGATGGCACAAAAACATTCGATAATGGTGATTCAATTACTAAAGGAACAACCTATTGGTTTAAATGTGAACCTATTGAATGGAAAGTAGTTAATTCAAGTAATGGGATTTATTTTTTAACCACTACAAAAATTCTTGATGCTTATAATTTCACTGTTGACCCTGTCGCGTATAATAATTACGCTAATTCCGCTATACGAACATGGTTAAATGACACTTTTTATAACAATGCGTTTGGCTTAAACAATTCTTATGTGCAAAAGACGACCGTTAATAATGCTGCTTCAACTACATCAAGTAGTTCAAATAGTAATGCTTGTTCAAACACTGAAGATTATGTTTATTTATTAAGCTATTCTGAATTAAATTCTAATGGTTTTACCAATGACACTAGAGCTTGTCAGCCTACTGACTATGCAAAAGCTAATCACGTAAATGTAAATTCTTCGAATAATAAGAGTTGGTATTGGACTCGTTCCCCGGCTTCACATTCTAGTGGCTATACTAGCACTGTAAACTATCAAGGCTATATTTCTGCAGGTCTTTATAGCATGACATCAACTACAAATGCAGGAGTTCGTCCAGCAATTAAGATTACAATTAGTTAATCATTGTTATTTGTTAAAATACCCTTCATTTTTACCATAAAAGAAAAGGGTATTTTTTATTAACACTATTTTTTAATAGTGCTATACTCTATCAGGGAGAAAAAAGATTATGGAAAACAAAAATAAAAAACCTTTAATTGCGAATATTGCTGTTGCTTGTTTATTAGCCGCTGATTTAACAGTCACTGGAGTTTTATTAGGCAATCAAATTATTCAAAAAAACGAAAGCAAGAATTTAACCACTAAATATACTTTATATATTGGTACGAATGATAAAGATACTTATTTACCAGTCATGGCGTTTGATGAATGTGTTAATAAGGTTACTGAAATATGCACTAAATACACTGGTGGTTGTACAATTTACGAAGCCAATGGTTATTGGAAAGATGATAGTGAGGCTATTACTGTTGAACAAACTATTGCCTGTATCTTAGAAGATATTGAAAAGAAAACCGTTTATCAAATTTGTGATGAAGTCATTTTAGCATTAAACCAAAATTCAATATTAATTGAAACAGGAAATGTGACTACAACATTCTATTCAAATAACAACAATTAAGCTTTTTATCAGCGTTTTTTCGTAAATTAACTTTACAAAAAGTTTAATATCACTTATCATTAAAAGCGCTGATTAATGGCGGATGTGGTGAAGGGGTTAACACACCTGGCTGTGAACCAGGCACTCGTCAGTTCAAGTCTGATCATCCGCCCCATTCAGAAT
>CAVEYA010000082.1:0-3605 GCA_963619935.1 bacterium
ATAAAGTCTATTTACTTAGCTATAAAGATTATTTAAATACATCTTATGGCTTCTCTAGTAGTAAAAGTGATACTACAACAAGAGAATGCAAAACTACTGATTATGCAAGGGCAAATGGTGCGTGGTACAGTACTAATTCCTCTTATAAATACAATGGTTGGTATTGGACTCGTTCTCCTAATTCTGGCTATTCGTACAACGCGTCCTGCGTCAGCATCGGCGGCAGCCTCAGCAACCGCGGCGTCGACTACACGGACCGCAGTGTGCGTCCATCTATAACTATTAAAATCAAATAATATAAATAAAACATAAAAATTAGAGGTGATTATATGGCTAATTTCAAATGTAAAATGTGCGGCGCACAATTAGAAGTAAATGAAGGGCAAACAGTTGCTACTTGTTCTTTCTGCGGTTCTAAACAAACAGTGGCGAACGCAGATGATGAAAGAAAAGAAAATCTTTTTAATCGCGCGAACGCGTTAAGAAGAAACTGCGAATTTGATAAAGCAATGCTTTCATATCAATCAATATTATCCATATTCCCTACTGAACCAGAGGCTTATTGGGGATTATGCATATGTCGATACGGTATTGAATATGTGGATGATTCTAAAACTAAAAGTAAAAAGCCAACTATTCATCGTGCGTCTTTTGAATCAATATTAAAAGATAGCGATTATTTATCTGCTTTATCTTATGCGGATGTAGTAGCCAAAGAACAATATCAAGCCGAAGCCAAAGAAATAGATAGTATTCAAAAGAATATCTTAATGATATCGCAAAAAGAAGAACCTTTTGATATTTTTATTTGTTACAAAGAAAGTGATGAGAATGGAAGAAGAACTCCAGACTCTGTCATGGCCCAAGAAGTCTATGATCAATTAGTAAGTAAGGGATATAAAGTATTCTTCTCCCGTATTACCTTAGAAAATAAATTAGGTTCAATGTATGAACCATATATCTTTGCTGCCTTAAATAGCGCGAAGATTATGTTAGTCTTTGGTACTAAGAAAGAATACTTTGAAGCTACTTGGGTGAAAAATGAGTGGTCTAGATTTATTGACTTAATGGCCACTAGACCAGACCATTACTTAATTCCATGTTATAAGAATATGGATGCTTATGAAATGCCTGATCAATTCTTATCATTCCAAGCCCAAAACTTATCTAAGCTAGGTTTTATGCAAGACCTACTTAGAGGGATTGATAAAATCATGGGCAAGACTGAAGTTACTCCTAAAGTAGTGGAATCTACCACAAATGTGATTCAAAGTAATGTCAATGTTAATGCCTTATTAAAGAGAGCAGAAATCTTAATCATGGATCATGATTATGATGAAGCAAATGAAAAATTAGAAACGTTACTTGATAATGATCCAACTAACTATAAGGCCTATTTATTAAAGCTAGTAATGGAACTAAATCTTGATAGCGTATCCGCTTTAAAAGATTGTCCTAATACATTAGAACATTCTTCTAATTATCAAAAAGCATATCGCTTTGCAGATGATAAGCATAAACAAGAATTAGAAGATATTAATAACGCAATTACTAATCGTAATAAGAATACAATTTATGAACGCGCTATATCGTTTAAAGATAAACATCAGTACGAAGAAGCGATACATGCTTTTGAATTGATAAGCGATTATAAAGACGCAGTTAAGCAAATTGAAGAATGCCATTATTTAGAAAAGAAAGAAAAATATGACCAAGCAGTTACTTTAAAGAATGAAGATGATTTTGAACAATATAACGCCGCAATCAAAATATTTACTGAATTAGGTGATTTTGAAGATAGTGAACATCAAATTAAAGAATGTGAATATCTTATTAAAAAGAAAGCCTATAACTACGCACTTGAATTAAAGAACAATCAAGAATTTGATCAAGCGATTGTAGAATTTAAACTTTTAGCAAACGAAAATTTTGAAGACTCTAACTTTCAAATACAAGAATGTCAAAAACTAAAAGATGAAGCAAAAAAAGAATATATTTACCAAAAGTATTTGTTTAATATTCCGAATGGATTATTAAATAGAAATGAATATAAAACTTTAAAGTTTAATAACATTCCTAGATTAAATGATATTAAAGGTTATAAAGATGTTGATAATCTTTTAGTTATTTATGAAGGCAAGATTCATGAATATGATCAAGAACAAAATCGATTAGCGGAATTAGCAAAAAAAGAAAAAGCCATTAAAGCTAAAAAAGCGAGAATACTTAGTTTAATCGCAAGTGGTGTGGCATTATTTGTCACAGGTATGCTTTTATTAACATTCCTCTATTTAGTGCCTAATAATCGTCAAAATAAAATCATTTCCTATTTAAACAATAAAAATTATGATTCAGCGTTAAAACTAATCAACGAAAATGGATCATTTGATGATAATAAAAATTTATACACAATGTATGAAGCTGGTGTAAATTTTGAAAATGGCAATTATGAAAATGGCATTTCTAAAATTTTATCCATTGACGGAACAGCGCATGTTGATTATGACCTTAATGGTGGAACCGGTAATAAAGAAAGTGATTCGTTTGGTAAAAAAACATATGTTAATTACACCCCAACTAAAACTGGTTATAACTTTAAAAATTGGACATTAACTGACTACACAATGGATGCAGGTAAACATTATGTAGATTTAGATTTAAAGGCTATTTACACTCCTATCGAATATAAAATTACATATACCCTTAATGGTGGTTCTCTAACTAATCAAGTCACTTCTTATACAGTAGAAGACTCAGTTACATTAGGCAATCCAACTAAAACTGGTTATTCCTTCCTTGGTTGGACTGGCTCTAATGGTAGTACCCCACAAGTTAACTACATTCAACCAAAAGGTAGTACAGGTAATAAATCATACACTGCTAATTGGGAAGCAAATACCTACACAATTACGCTAGACCCTAATGGTGGTTCAGTAGACACAACCACTTTATCGGTTAATTACGATAGTGCAATTCCAGCATTACCAACACCTACTAGATTAGGTTATACATTTAATTATTGGGCACTTTCTAGTTCTTTAAATACTAAATTTGACGCTACAACTTATCAAATTGCTAATAACATTACATTAGTGGCTAATTGGACAACTGATAGCTATTCAATTTCTTATACCCTTAATGGTGGTTCTCTAACTAATCAAGTCACTTCTTATACAGTAGAAGACTCAGTTACATTAGGCAATCCAACTAAAACTGGTTATTCCTTCCTTGGTTGGACTGGCTCTAATGGTAGTACCCCACAAGTTAACTACATTCAACCAAAAGGTAGTACAGGTAATAAATCATACACTGCTAATTGGACCGCTGATCAACAAACATTAACAGTAACAAGTAGTGATGAAACATTAGGCACTGTATCTATTGTTTCCGGCAGTGGATATACAGATGAAGCAATTACTGTTCAAGCTACTCCTATTGGTGACAACGTATTTAGAGGTTGGTATAACAACGACACATTATTAACCAAGAATGCGTCATATTCATTCACTATGCCGGCAAGTGCATATTCCTTAACTGCTAAATTTATCACAAAAGCAGAAGAGGAAACGCGTCAAAAAGCTTTAGGCATTTTACCAGATATTGAT
>CAVEYA010000083.1:0-3500 GCA_963619935.1 bacterium
GTATTGATAACATTGATATTGCTAAAAAAGAGATTATATTAAAATTATCAAAAAATGATAAGTTATTTAAATGTTAGATTGTTTTACAATATTTGAGGAGCAACTTTATGAAAATACAATTATTTGAAAAATTTAAAAAAGAATTTCAAAAAATGCCTGATGAATTTATTCGTTGTGGTGGACGTTTTGAAATATTAGGCAATCACACTGATCATAATCATGGTCTTTGCATTGCGGCGACATGTGATATGTCTACTTTCTCTGCTGTTTCTAAAAGAGATGATAACATTGTTAATGTAATATCAGAAGGATATCCAAAGTTATCTCTTAATTTAGATTCTTTAGAGATTAATGAAGATGAAAAAGGTAGTTCTGCTGCCTTAATTAGAGGTGTTGCTAGTTATTTAGCAAAACAGCATCACCACATTGGTGGCTTTGATGCTTATATTATATCTACAATATTCCCAGGAGCAGGCGTGTCTAGCAGTGCTTCTTATGAATTATTAATTGGTGATATCTTTAATATTCTTTTTAATGATAATCAAATTAGTAGATTAGACTTAGCGAAAGCTGGTCAATACGCTGAAAACGTATATTATGGTAAAAGCTGTGGTTTATTAGATCAAATAGGCGTCTCCTTCGGTGGTTTTGTAAATATTGATTTTAAAAATATTAACCAACCAAAGGTGAGTAACTTACAAATGAATTTAAAAGATCATGAATTTATTTTAGTAAACACCGGTGGTGACCACGCAGCGATGTCTCCTTTATATAGCAAGATTCCAAGTGATATGTGGGAAGTTGCGAAAATATTAGGTGTTAATTATTTAAGAGAATCTAGTAAAGAAGAACTTTTAAAACATAAAGAAGAATTAGATGGAGATAAATTCTTACGTGCTTGTCACTTCTTTGATGAAAACGCACGTGTAGAAAAGGCCATTTTAGCCATTGAGAACAACGATATTGAAACATTAAAGGAATGTATTAATGGCTCGAGAAATAGCTCCACATACCTATTAAAAAACATGATGGCCAATTCCTATGTTGGCTCTCCTCTTGAGGCCACTGATTTATTAGATAAACTCACTAATGGCGAAGGGGCTGCCAAAATCAATGGTGGTGGATTCGCTGGTAGCATTGTTTGCTTAATACCAACTAAATATGAAGAACAATTCATCCAAGGCATGAGCGTTAGATATGGTAAAAACAATGTTTATAAAGTGAATATCGACTCAGTCGGTGTTGGTAGATTCTAATCTTATTCAATTTATTAATTAGCATTCTCATTCGAGAGTGCTTTTTTATTGGCAATAAAAAGGCTAAGGAGAAAACTCCCTAGCCTATTTAATAGTTTAACAATTATTATTTAGAAACTTTTCTTTTTCTATGATAAATAATGGAACCCACTAATGCAAAACTAACAATTACGACAGCTGAGATAATTACCACTAACGCAGTCATATTGTTTGTATTATGAATGATTGAATTCATATTAATTCCACTTGTGGTTAATGAATTATTAGAATCTAATGTATCACCATTAGCGGTGGCCCATGCTAATAATCTAGCATAACCATTAGCGTATTCGCCTTCGGACATGAATACTTCTTTAGCGTTGTCAGATAAATTGTTCCAAGCTTCTTTAGCGGCTTTGTAATAACCGCTTTCACCAGCACATGCGCCTGTGCCTTCACTGTTATCTAAAGCAGTATCATAATCAGATAAATGCATATAAGTGTTCATGAAGTTTGTAGCTTCTGTTCTAGCGTTTTCAAGTGTACCAGCTTTAAGATTTGCTTTAACACCGTTTACTCTTACATCACTTAAAGCGACTTCGTTTGTTTGGTAAGCATAGAAGCCCATTTGTGCGTTCTTATTAATTAAAGCGCTAGCTTCAGTCGCACCATTTGGATAAGTATATGCATCAGCACATAAAGTTGATGAATACCAAGTATGTGTAATGTTATCTAAACCTTTTGCGGTGAAACGAACTTGGAAAGCATCGGCAACACGGCCACTATAAGTGATTCTTCTTCTTTGGATACCCATTGTAAATCCGGAAGAAATAGTGACTGCGCTGTTATCTCTAACATGATTGAAGTTACCATAAGAGTTTTCTGGTTTGATGCCATCAGTAATCCAACCATTAAAGTCTGTCCAACCATCATAGAATTCACCGACTGTGGTATAACTATCATCCCATTCTTCTCTTGCGGCTTGTGTGACACTATTAGTTTTTCCACCAACAGTGAATAAGTAACAAACTTCAGCAACAGTGGATACTCCGCCATCCCATTTAAGGTAAATCATGACGTAGTTGCTGCTATCTAAGTAATAGACAAAACCGATTTGTGTATCGTTAGCGTTACCAGCTGTACCAGCCACTGTGGCTTGTAAATCAAATGACTCAGTAGAAGTAATGTCTTTTTCTGCTAGTAAGAAGCCAGTGCCAAACATGCCATTATTATATTTAATGCTATTAGTTGCTGCATCGATAGTAGCAGTTTTTGGAGCTAAGCCTACTCTATTAATACCTAAATCAATAGTGGTATTTGTTTTATCGGTGAATACGATATCAGAAATAACGATGTCTTCAAGATTAAAACTAGTAAAACCAATTTGTGGTTTACGATTAATAAAAGCGGATTCGCCATTACCAAATGGGTTGGTAAATGCGTCAGTCGCGTATTTTGGTGTATAAGCTGTTAATGGAGTTACGCCATCATCAGCTACTGTGTCGACTTGCATATAAATTACATCGACTGCTCTTTCATTATATGTTGTGCGTTCGACATGCATTGTCATATCAAAACCAGTGCCAATAAATAGTTTAGAGCCAGTTCTTAAATTGATAGAAGCGCCTTCATTAACTCCTGTTTTCCACATGCCATCACTCCAAATATCAATCCATTCACCATTATTTGTAAATGCGCCGTCTGGTAATTGAGCATATTGATGGTTATTTGTCCAAGAATCATTAACGCGAGTATGGAAGTTAGCTTCATTCATGATTGGAGAAGAAAAACCATCACAATTAAGCCATTTTAAATAGAATGTGATAAAGTTTGAATCATTGTAATAAATAGTAAATCCAATGCCTGTATCTGAGGCGGCTTCTAATCCTTCCTTATAGACATGTGCTTTTAAGGAATAATTTCCTGCACGAGTGTTAAATTGATCGCTTACTGCGACATTGCCTCCCCAACCACCGGTGTATGTAATGCTATTATTAGTAGTGTCAGCGGTAACACTACCAGCTGAACCAGCTCTAATTTCAAAAGCATTATAATCGGTTGTAGCGACTTCTTCTGCTTTAGCTACATTAACGTTTCCATCATTAAAATTGGCTAACCCTAGTCCAACTGCGGATAATGTTAAAAGAGTTAAAGCAACTGAAATTGTTGTAACTTTTTTAAGTTTCATAAAATATACCTCTGATATTTATTATAAATAAGTATTTATTGTGCGTTCAAGTAATAAATTAAAAATAAAAAATACTT
>CAVEYA010000084.1:0-3420 GCA_963619935.1 bacterium
GTGATATTTTATCTCTCTAACGGACATCGAGTTTGCTATGATGATTCAAGAACTTTTGGAAAATTGAAATTAAGTAATGAAGAAAATTATCTGAAAGAAAAAGAAATCGCTAAATTAGGAGCTGAACCTTTTAAGGCTAACGCTGAAGAAATCTATCAAAAGGTAAAAAAATCTAATTTACCTATTAAATCTACTTTATTAGATCAAACAATCATGACTGGTTTAGGCAACATATACGCTGATGAAACGCTCTTTATGAGTAAAATTCATCCATTAACACAAACAAAATATATTTCTATAAAGCAATGGAAAGAAATTATTAAAAATGCATCGTATATATTAAATGACGCCATTAAAGCCGGTGGTTCAACAATTAAAAGCTACCATCCAGGAAAGGGTATCGATGGTAATTTTCAAAGTGAATTATTAGCCTATGGTAAAAAAGATAAACCGTGTATCAATTGTGGGACACCTATGCGTTTCATTAAAGCAAACGGTAGAGGAACAACGTTTTGTCCACACTGCCAACTAAAGAAAAGCAATCTTTTGAAAGTTGCTTTAGTGGGTAAAACAGCAGCAGGAAAATCAGAAGTATTAAAAATATTTAAAGTATTAGGTTATCAAACAATATCCGCTGATGAAGTAGTTAATGAATTATATCAGGAAAAAGAAGTTGTTGAGTTAATAAATGAGGCTTTTGATTTTAAATTTAAAAATCAAATTGATAAAAAAGCATTGCGTGAGCACTTAATAAATAGCCCAAAAGATATTAAGAAAATTAATCGTTTAATTCACCCTTTAGTGAAAGAAAGAATTGAACAATTTATGAAAAACAAAAAAGGCATTGTCGTTGCGGAAGTGCCTTTACTATTTGAAGCTAAAATGGAAAGTCTATTTGATATAATCGTTGGTCTAGACATTTCTAATAAAATTCAAAAAGAAAGATTAGCGTTAAGAGACAAAAATAAAGCTAACGAAATTAGGTTAATTAACGCCAACAATAAATTTGATGAAAATAAAAACAAGATCGATGTAATTATCAATAACAATGGCGACCTTGCTAGTTTAGAAGAAAAGATTAAAAAGTTAATTAATAAATGGCAATCTCGCCTAAATTAATTTCGTTTCCGCACATACTTCTTAATGTGTTTGCGAATTGCTTAGCCTTAATGACTCCAGCTTTAGATGAACCGGCATAAAGGGTTTCAATTTCGCGAATTGTAAAATCACTGGTGAATATCGTCATCAGTTTTTTATTTGCTCTCTCTGAAATAATTGGATTAATAATTGTGTCCCTTACATAATCTGTAATGTATTCATTTCCAAAATCATCTAATACAAGTACTGGCACACTTGCATATAATTTTAATTTATTGTTAAATTCCTCTTTTTCTTTAGAAAAGGCTAAATCATTTAATTCACGAATATGATTTTTTGTATCTAAAAAGCAAATAGGCCCCTTTTCCTTTTTTGCTAAATCAACACAAATTGTTGCTGCTAAAAAAGATCGACCAGTATTTTTTAAGCCATTAATATAAATGCCATAGACTTTATTATTTTTTAAGTATTCTGAATATTTAATAATAACCTCGCCACGTTTATTCGTTTTATCTATTGCTTTAAGATTATTATTAAGCCATTCATCAGGAAAATCCTTTTCGATAAACTGTCTTTCTAAGACTCTTAGTTTCAATAATTCCTTGCACGGAACTAATTCATAATCAACCACACCATCTGTATAAATCAATTTAGTGCATAATGTGGGATTATTTTTTTTGCAGTTTTTAATACCTGGGCAATGCGAACAGTAGTTTAAATCAGTAACAAAAGAATAAACCTTTGCAATATTCGCATCAATTTCTTCTTCAGGGATATTTAAATTTTGGCAGTATTTAACCGCTTTAGGACAATTGAGATAGTCTTGTTTCATTTGATCAATTAACTTTTGATCTGTCTCAACAGAGAAATTAATTTTTATTCTATCCATTTGAACCTCCGTCATCCGCAATACTGTTTAATAATGCATCCCAATCAAGGCTTTCTTCTTTCTTTTCATCTTCTTTTTTATTTTCAGATGATATTAAATCATTGGAGCTAGTCTTGTTGTCTTTTATTTTAGCATCGTAATTATTATATTTCGAAGAGGCTTGTTTTTTATTTTTACGAGTATTTTTTAAATATTCCATTGCGTCCAAAGCGGTTTTAACACCTTCTCTCGCTAATGAAGAAGCAATTTTTTCACAATATGGACGAGATAAAATGTTGTTATTGACCGCTAAAACAAAGTCAATTAAAGCATTAATTACCCCATTAGAGAAACCGTAGTTTTTAGATAAATCATCAACAAGTGATAAATCTGAGGAAGCTGGTTTAGTGCCATTTTGCACTATAGATAAATATTTGTTTGGAGAAAGTTTTTCCATAATATTAATCTTATGCGCTAAATCACTCTTACCAGAATTAATAGCAGGTGTTCTCTTTTCGTTTTTAACATAAGCAACATCGGTTGTTTCTCTTAATAAACTAGCTAATTTATCAAAATCAATATGCTTGCCTTTTGGAGCGTAAGCATCATAGATATTAGCCACCGCATGAGCAGCGTCAATTTCATTGACACCATTCAAAGTAGCTAAACGATCAATTTCTTTCATGTCTTTTTTGGTGAAAGCTTCTTCACTAATTTGAGATATTTGATTTAAAGAATTAATAAACGTTTCCCAATTAAATTTAGTTAATACTTTCGCAGTTACGCGGTCCACTGAATTAGGTGTGTTCATCGCACTAAAGAAGGCTTGATCTTCAAAATCAGGATTAAATACTTCCACAAAGGATGCAGAAATATCTTGGCCTTGATTAGGTTGGTTTTCGAACTGATAAATATTTTTAAATCTATTCGCCTCAGTTTCACCTAATACTTTAATAAGCATTCCGTATAATAAGGTATTATCAAAAAATTTTTTCGGTGATTTTGGTGCAAATAATTCATAATGATAAAATTTGCTTCTGTTTTCTTTATTCAAATAAGTTTTTAATAAACCAACAGCTTCTAAAGCCTTTCTCGCTTCCACAAAAGTGCCTGGTTCAATTTTCATACGATTTAAAAGTTGCCCATGTGTGCAAGCACTAGTGACTTTTTCATTATTTGCTTCACACCATAGGGTCATATAAACCGCTAATGCTTGGTAGCCTACGATTGGTTGATATAAGTTATATAAAGTTTCCCGATCATAATCAGCTATTAAGGAAGCTAATTTAACTTCTAAGTAATCATTTTGCGTTAGAACTACCATCTTTTTTCTCTTTTCAGTGGGTAAATTATCTCATTTTGTAAAAGATATTTTCAATACGAAAAAACGACCAAAAAATATTCATTGAAGTTATCCACATTTATAGTAAAAAAGATTTATATAAATATAAATG
>CAVEYA010000085.1:0-3331 GCA_963619935.1 bacterium
GGCTAGTTGTAGCACCGAAATTATTAATAATATAGTTTTTTATTATTTCAAAAGAATCCCTATTACGAATCTTTAATCGTTTCCTAATATCTTTTTCGAAAATTTCCGAAATGATACTTTGTACATAAGTTCGTTTATTAGCAATATCATCAAATTGAATAGTTCGTGGAAATCCCCCTTCAAGAATAAAAGAGGTAAATTCAGCAATTGGATTAGAGTTAATTTTTTTCCATAAAACTTTTTCATGCCTTCATATTCTTGATAATTTAATGGGAAAATTTCAAATTCAATATATCGGCCAGTTAGTTTAGTCATAAGCTCACCGCTTAGAAGATAAGAATTTGAACCAGTAATGAAAATGGAATATCCACCATCAGCTCTTAATCCATTTATAACTTCTTCAAAGCCAACAACATTTTGAATTTCATCAATAAATAAATATTTCTTTCCATCAACTAGGGAATAAGATTTAATAACATCTTCAAGCTGGTCAGGTGTTTTAATTTTTCTAAATTTGGACAACTCTAAATCTATATAAATAAGATGTGATTCATCCACACCAGATTCCTTTAGTTCTCCCACAATCATTTGCATAATTGATGATTTTCCGCAACGCCTAACACCTGTCAAAACCTTAATAAGATCTTCAGCTTCATAAAATGCACGAATTTTTTTAATAGTTTTCCCGTTTGTAAAGTTCTATAGAAATTTCCTCAATTAATATATAACAAAAATAAGTAAAAAAATGTCGAGTTAACGCGACCGTTTTTGCAAAAAAGTAAAAAACGGTATCGTTAAACCACTAAAAATGTTCATTTCAAAAGAGCTACATTAATCATTTTTAGGTTATATTCCAAAAACTTTTATTGAATAAAGACAATAATTTATTAATTCAAGAATTGATGAAATTTATTAAATTAATCTTCTAATACCACAACATTTACCTTATTTGAATGAACAGTGCAAGCATCCAACGCAATCATGTGCTCAGTAATAAAAGGTTCAAAATTAGCGGTGTCACCAAATTCACTATATTTTATTGGATTTAATTCATGCCATAAAGCAGAACAATGCCAATGGCCACACACAATAATCTTATTAGGAACATATACACTATTTCGATACATTAAAACTGGGTTAGCCCATCTTGCGTCTTGCCATTCTTTTTTATGTGCATTTCTCCAATTAGGATTATAAGTTTTACCATCTATTGATATTGGTATCCAGCCATGAACAAAGATGTAATGATTAGTCTCGTAATAATCAATACATAAATCTAATATTTCTTTTAAATGTGTAACTGTTGCAATTTTAGATAAATTAAATTCACTAATTAACCATTCTGGGTATAAATCAATAATGGTTTGAACTGTTCCATTATGCAAATCATGATTGCCATAAAAGTTGCGTTTAATCATTTCTTCCATTAAATCTTCATGATTTCCACGAATAAGAATTATTTTGTCTTTATGATTTAATACATAATCAATTATTTCTTTAGGCTGTCTTCCACGATCAAACAAGTCACCACAGATGATAATCTTATGATTAGGATTATTAATATCGAAATGTTTTTCTTTTAACGCATTTTGCCATTCGTCAAAGAATCCATGAATGTCAGCGGATACAAAATAAATCATTTTTCTTTTTTATTTGCCTAGCAACCTTAAAAATAGTAAATCATAAATTGGCAATTCATGAAATAATAAATTAAAGAGAGAATAATGGCTTTCTAAAAATCAATAATTAGTGGATTTATTATAAAGGATATATTTGTATTGAATCAGTGTGGCCATATGAGAATGATGTACCACTAACAACCACAACTGTGTCACCGATATTAGCTAAGTCTTTATTTAATATTGTTTCTTTAGCTTTTTTAATTAAGAAAGTAATATCACTACTCTTCTCAGTTAAGAATGGTAAAACATTATAGTATAGAGATAATTGTCTAGCACCAGTAGGAGTAGCGCATACACCAATAATTGGTACATCTGGTTTATATGCACTAATTGCTTTTGCAGTATGACCAGAGGTAGAAAGGACAATAATCGCTTTCGCGTTAATGTATTCTGCCGCTTCATACGCTGCTTTACAAACAGTTTGGGTTATATCTTTTTGTAATTGATAATTTATATTATGGCTGATTTTACTTCTTTCAGCAGTCATTGCGATATCCGCCATTGTTTGGACAGCTTCTAATGGATAAAGTCCATTCGCACTTTCACCAGAAAGCATAATACAAGTTGCTCCATCAAATATCGCGTTAGCAACGTCACTAACTTCCGCTCTGGTTGGGCGAGGATTATTAGTCATTGATTCAAGCATCTGTGTTGCGACAACAGATATCTTTCCCATTTCATTACATTTATTAATCATGGTCTTTTGTAATTCAGGGATTTCACTAAAAGGAATCTCTACTCCTAAATCACCTCTAGCCACCATAATGCCATCAGCTACTTTTAATATTTCATCAAAGTTTTGAATACCTTCATGGTTTTCAATCTTTGCGATAATTTCAATCTTCTCTCCACCATTCTCATTTAAGAAAGCACGCATTTCTTCAATGTCTTGTTTGCTACGTGTAAAACTAGCAGCCACAAAATCAACATCTTGTGAAATACCAAATAAAAGATCACTTTTATCTACTTCACTTAAAAATGGCATTGGAATAGAAACATTAGGAACATTGATTGATTTATGATTACTAACCTTACCACCATGGATTACTTTGGTAATTAATGCATTACCATTAATATCAATTAATTTTAATTGAATTTTACCATCATCAATTAAAATCAAATCATCTTGGTGTAAGACATCCGCTAAATGGTGATAACTAAGAGCAACACGAGATTCATCACCGAGTAATTCTTCTTTATCATCTAAAATAAAGGTACTACCATCTTTTAATATCACACTACCATCTTTAAAATCTTTTAATCTTATTTCTGGTCCTTTTGTGTCTAATAATATAGGAATATTTTTATCAAGTTCCGCTCTTGCTAATTTAAAAGTATCCATCATCTCTTTTTGTGATTCATGTGTGCCATGGGAGAAATTAAATCTTCCACAGTTACATCCTGCTTTTAATAGCTTAATTAAAGTTTCTTTATCTTTGCTACTTGGTCCAATTGTGCATATAATTTTTGTTTTTTTCATAATCAGTATCTCCTTCTTTGGAATACCAAAGAAATAATAAACCAAACAATAAAGATTGTAAAAGTAAATTTCAACAATCATTAAAATCGATTTTTTAATGCTTTTATAAATGAACACTTTTGTAAAATGTGTCGTTTAATTTAAAGTCATAAAGTGATAAATATAATCA
>CAVEYA010000086.1:0-3248 GCA_963619935.1 bacterium
GATTTATTTGGTGCGGAGGCAATGAATACCTATTAACTGGTGACATTGGTATCAACAATAAAGAAGATGAAATAAAAAGACTTTCTGAAATATATAAAACGATGACAGAAGAGAAATTAGAATTAACTGAACGATTTGTTAAAAAAGTAAATTCTCTTTATAATCGAGATGAAAATAATCCTTTAAGGACAGATCAATACTTAAATTTAATGATTCTAAGTCAAAGAATAATGCTAGAACGTTCTTCAATTGACGAAGATAATATTATTGCGTTAGCCACCACTATTCGCACTGGTAAATTACATGTTAATGGTGTCTTATTTTCCAATAAACACCGCTACTATGTTAGATATGTTTGCCCAAAAGATGTAGAGAAAGAACTAGTGGAAAATGTTGATTTATTTTTTCAAAAGATTAACCCAAAACATAAAACAGTTGTGGATATGAGTTTTATTTATAATAAAAACCAAGAATTCCAATGGTTAAATGGAAAAGTTTGGAAAAGTGCACTGAGTAATCCTGAGGATATCTATGACGGCATTGTTCACATAGATGGATTTGATTGCACATACAATATTGATACATTCAGAGGGCTTTGCTCTTATTCCTCTAAAGGGTTGAAGATTGGTGGAAGCATATTTCACAATGCGTTGCAATATCATACGTTTGACACATTATTCATTAATGGTGTCACTTATAAAAGAGTAAAAGAAGATAAATAATCTTTGAAACAAATTAAAAAAATAGGCTTAAGCCTATTTTCTTTTTGCTTAGATTTTATCTTGATAGTAAGTAATCGTACAAATATCTTTAATTTTCTTTAAATCAGAATATAACAAGTATCTTTTATTCTTCAAATTCTCAGCAACTTTTAAGAGATAATCTTTATTCTTCAAAAGAATATCTTTTGCAATAAACATATATCTTTCTAATTCTGCTTGGGTTGCAACTTCACTTCTTTCTAAACCGTTTTGTGAGACACCAAATGATAGCTCATTGGAATCGGTTAATAAGCCTACACCACAAGTGCCATTATCATTGATACCATTTCTAATTAAGCTCATAGCCTTCGATAAATCATCTTGGCAGCCGCTTGCACATCTACCTTTATCAAATAATTCGCAAGCCACTTTACCGCCTAATGCTACTAATATAGCTTCAGGTCTACGATTCATTTCAAGACAAGCCTTGGTAAAGCCATTTGCCCTTCCACGATTATATGGTTGAATAGAAATTAAACCAACGCTATTAGGTTTTATCGCTTCGGCAATAGCAGCGTGACCAGCTTCATGCAAACTTACAGAATATAATTCTTCTTCTGAACATTTTAATGCTTCGTTAGGAACATTATATAGTTCACGACAATATGCTTTAACAATATCATCAATATCAATAGCGTCTTTTCTTTGATAGGCTGCCGAAATTGCACTTTCATTTAATATTGTGTCTAAATCAGCACAACTTGTATAACTAATCATCTTGCTTACATCTTCAAAGTTCAGATTAGAATTAATCTTTTTACTTTTTAAGTAATATTCCATAATCTTAGCAGCGTCTTCTTTTGTTGGAATAAGAATTGGTATTTTGATATCAAATCTTCCATTTCTAATTAAAGAAGAAGGTAATTTTTTGATATTATTCACTGTCGCAATGACGAATATGTTTTTATCTTTTACATTATCGATATTTGATTGAATATTCACAAATACCTTATCGTCAACATGCGCTTTATCTTTTTCGGAGAACTTATCTAAGTCATCAAAGAAGATAATAGCTTTATCTAATTTAGAGGCCTCTAAAAAGATTTCATTAATATCTTTTAACAAAGTTTCTTGATCATTATTCATCTTCACCACAAACGATTTGACATTACATTCTTCAATAAATGCTTCTGCCATCAAGGTTTTGCCTAAGCCAGGATTACCATAAATTAATAACCCTTTAGGTAGTTTTGCTCCCATACTTTCATAGATTTCATTGTTCTTGAACATATCAATGATTTGATAAAGTTCTTTTTTAACTGATTCATAACCAATTATTTTTTTAAATGCTTTCATGTTTTACCTCCTGGTTATGCCTCAATAGTAATATAAGGAATAAGAAAAAACCGGAAACGCAATTTCCGATTTTTAATTTTATTATTTTAAGTCTTAATCAATGCTAATTTTGGCGTAGCCTTTTTCGAGAAGAATTTGATTACATTCTTCAATATCATAATTGGTCTTCAACAGGGTTTGAATTACACCTTCTCTACCACCAACACGAAGAGACCCTTCATTATTTTCTTTTAAAATCTGATTCAATTTTTCCAATGGTGTTTTAAATTTAATTCCAATATAAAGGATTTCATTACGCGTTAAAGTATTGTTAGTTCTTTTAATGCGAAAATTTCTTTCACTCATGCCTAATTCAATAGCTAAATCAGCAAGAGTGCATCCGAAGTCTTTGGCCAAATCTTGAATATAATTTGATGTATTAAAAAAGTCATTGAAATCACCTTTTCGTGTTAATGGACATCCAAGCATTTCTTGAATAATAGAGAAGTCTTCTTGGCAGTTATCATTAATTGTCTCGATAACTTGTTTAAATGTTGAATAAATACTTTCTGCATCCTTGTTACGCAAATCAATTAGACAGGTTTCTTGTTCACTATCACTATAACTTTTTACCACTAATAAGGCCGGTAAACTCTCAACTTCATAAGATTTACATAAATTACGAATTAATTCTGACATTTGGCATTGACCATCATTATCATTAAAATAAATATCTTCCTTGTTATATACATTTTGCCAATCATCCATCATTTCACGGGTAAAATAAGTCAAGATGGTAATATATGAAGTAGCGTTGCACAATTTATTGCCATAATCACACATAAATTTAAGACAAGTCTTATCGTTTTTAAAATCGTATAAAAAGAAGATTGCATATTCACTCGATAAATTGTATTTTCCTTTCACTACTGAATTAGTAACATTATTAATTTTATTAACTACTTCACCATTGTAATCAGCAGAGGACATCGCACTAATAAAGCCTAGGCAAGACATAGCGTCTTTATTAAAATTAGATGTTCCAAAAACACGCTTTTCTTGTGGTTTCTTTTTCCCTTTGATTTCAAAAAAATAAAAATTTGACATAAGATTAACCTCTTTATTAATTATACCATATTATCTTTAATTCATTCCAAGTTTACACAATATACATTGTATAAATCTTTATGTTCAAAAAGAAAATATCTAATC
>CAVEYA010000087.1:0-3088 GCA_963619935.1 bacterium
CTATAAATTAGTTAGAGAAAGAAGTGAATGCCATTCAAGGGTAATCGTAAACGAACTTTACTATCAAATTAGCATAATAAAAACATCATAGGCGTAATTATGCATAAATACCTAAAGCCCATTTTGAAGATGAAATGGCAATATAACGCCAGCAATTAAATATATAAAACTTATTGTTGATTAATTTTTTTGATAATTGAAAGATCAACTTTTGCCTTACGGTCAAAGGTCAATAAACCATTCACTTCTTGATAGACATCACTAATTTCAGTCATACACCAACCCGCTAAGTGTGGGCAAGTAGAAGCAGCTTTTACTAAACCATTATAACGAGTTATAAATTCATCAATAGATTTAACTGAGTCACCATAACCCCATCCATTTTTAACTTTTTGAATATCAAATCCAATTCCGCAGAATTCATCCCATAAAATTGGTTGTCCTTCATATTTAAAACCATCCGCAAACGGGACGAAAGCGTTGCTTGCATCAACACCACTATTATTTTTCACAAGTTCTAATACTTTATCGCAATATTCCTTTTTAAAGACTTCTGGATCTTGTGAGTAATTATGTAATGTAACTAAATCGGTTTTACAGTGTTCCCAACCATCATTAGAAACAATTAAACGAGTTGGGTCATATAATTTAGTCATATCGTATAAAGCAACAAGGAAATCATGTTGTTCTTTGTTATGTCTAATGCCAGGAACACCCCAAGATTCATTAATTGGTGTCCAAACTAAAATAGAAGGATGATTATAGTGTTGTTCAAGTACTTCACTCCATTCACGATAAGTGTTAATTTCTGTATCTTCGTCATAATCATAGCAGCTTGGCATTTCACACCACACGATTAAGCCCAAAACATCACATAAATAATAGAAACGATTATCTTCAATCTTTTGATGCATTCTTAAACCATTAAAACCACAATCTTGAATTAATTTAATTTCATTAATCATTTCATCCATATTTTCAAAGGTGTAAATACCTTTTGGATAGAAACCTTGTTCAAGTGTTAATCTAAAGAAGACTGGTTTATTGTTTAATAAAATCTTACCATCCTTAGTGCTGATAAAACGATAACCAAAGATAGAATGAACTTCGTCAATTACTTTGTCTTCATCATAAACACTGATTTCAACATCGTATAAGGTTGGGTTTTCTAAATCCCAATAAGCTACTTCATTTAATTTAATATTGTCTTCAAAAACACCTTCAGTAGCGGTTTTCTTTGCAATACCTACTTGTTTTCCTTTTAAAAAGAACTTAACTTCTACTTCATTATTGAATAAATCATTTAAATAAACTTTGACATTAGCAAGACCGCCTTCAACAGGTGTTAATTTAAAATGATCCACATAGACTGGGGAGACAATTTCTGCCCAAACTGGTTTCCAAATACCAGTTACTTCTTGATACCAACAACCAAATGGTTCATCTTTCCATTTTTGTTTACCTCTTGGTTGGTGTATTTCATAAGTATCATCGCATCTCACTGCAATATGGGCAAAGCCATCTTTTAAATAATCAGTGACATCAAAATAGAAGGCTGTATAACCACCTTTATGTTCACCAACAAGTTTTTCATTAACATAAACGCGTGTGCGGTAATCACTACCTTCAAAATGTAATAAAACACGTTCATTACCTTTAACATCAAATTGCACATCTTTTTGATACCAGACAGTGACATATTGTTTTTGAATGTTGATACCACTAAGTTCGGATTGATAACAATAAGGAACATTGATAACTAAATGGTCTTCAGGAAATTCTTTATATCTTGGTTCTCTTTCCCAAAGGTCTTTATCTTCTAATAAGAAGTCCCATTTACCATTTAAATCGATAAAAGATTTACGTGTAAAATTAGGACGTGGATGATTAAGTTTATTACGATCAAAATGCATATTTATTATCTCCTTTTAAATACATAATTAATATGATGTTCATAAGTATCAGATGGGTTTAAATAATGTAATTCTAGATGTGATTCTTGTGGTTCTAAAGCCGCTCCACGGTGATTAGGACTAACTGTATCAAAATAACTATTCCCATCAACTGCGTTATCACTATAAAGTTGTGCGCCTGAATAATCTGTATAAATTTCTAATTCATAATGATTACCAGTTAAGACAATTTGAGGTTCTTTAATATCTATTTTATCAAAGAAGTAATGATGGTCATAACCTCTCATCGCAGTGTTCACTAAAATAGGTAAATTAACATCTTTACCAATTACTCTACCTTTCGAAAAATCTAAATAATCAGGAGCCACTCCAATACCTTGGCCAATTAATGTCTTTTCATCTGGAATAATATAACGATTGCCCTTAATTAACAAAGTTAAAGTATCTTCATTTTCTTCTCCTAATTTAAAATAGGAGTGGTTAGTTAATGAACATAATGTATTCTTATTTGATTTGGCTAATAAAGTTAAATCAACATTATTCTTATGTTCATATATTTTATAAATAACTGTGACATTAAGTTCACCTGGAAAACCACTTTCACCATCCTTTGATAGATAGGTAAAAGTTACTTCGGTAAATTCATCATTTTGAATAAAAGTATAATCAAACGTTTGAGTGGATAAACCATGAAGACCACCATGGAGGGTGTTCTCGCCTTCATTATTTTCTACTTTATATTCCTTACCTTCACAAATTACTTTATTGCCTTTAATACGATTGCCCACTCTACCAATGGTCTTACCATGGTAGATATTTCCTTTAGACCAAATAGACATATCGCTTGGTGTAAGGGTCATGTATTTGCCATCGATAACGATCGCGTATATACTAGCCCCTAACGGAGATAAGATAACTTCCATCTTATCAGCATTTACAAAATGTAATAATTCAACTTCTTGATTTATTTCCTTAGAAATTAACATATAAGTTATAACCTCTTTAAAACATAAAAATTATAGCAAATTTAAAGTAATAGTCATTTGATTTATTTGATTATGTCTTTTTATTAAATAAAACATATAATTATTATGTATTTTTGAAGAGCAACATATAATGGGGAAATCATGCTTTAATTCCTTCGTTTTTAATGTCCCTTTAATAGGATGTAGCAC
>CAVEYA010000088.1:0-3083 GCA_963619935.1 bacterium
GCCTTATAGATTATTTATTCCTGAAAATTTATTTCTTCAGCCATTAGCATCTACTGACGAACAAAAACTTTTTGTTACATTAAATAATAATGGATTTATTGATAACAATTATGTTGAAAATATTGGGCCAAATTATTTATTTATAAAAGAACCATTAATATAAGGGGAAAAACTATGAAAAAAAGATATTTAGGACTTATCAGTTTATTTACTGCTTTTACTTTGTGCTCTTGCAACACTCAAATTGTAGAAGGGCCTAAAGGTGATAAAGGAGACACCGGTGAAAATGGAAAAGATGGCACTGATGGTAAAGATGGTAGCCAAATTTATACTGGGCAAGGCATTCCTAATTCCGCACTAGGCGTTAGTGGAGATTTATATATAGACACTACTACAGGCGATTTATATTCCAAAAGCAATAGTGGTTGGATAAAAACTGGCAATATTAAGGGCTCTCAAGGGGAAAAAGGCAATGATGGAATTACCATTAAAGGCGTTTCTAAAACCTCATCTGGCAATATTGATACTTACACAATAACTTATTCTGATAACACAACATATGTTTTTACAGTTACTAATGGTAGCGATGGAAAGCCTGGCGTGAATGGTGAAGATGGCTCGGTGATTACAATTGGCGACAATGGGCATTGGTATATTGATGGCAATGATACTGGCTATGATGCAACTGGGCCTAAAGGCGAAAATGGTAACAATGGATCTGATGGTGTTTCTATCATTAAAATTGAAAAAACAGATGGTGACGGTACATCTGGTTCATATGATACTTATACCATTTACTATTCAAATAGTACTACTAGCACTTTTAAAATTTATAATGGCAAAGATGGTGATAATGGTCATTCACCATCGATTGAAATTGGCACTAATGGCTACTGGTACATAGACGGAATTTCTACTGGCGTTAAAGCCAAAGGCGAAGACGGAAATGGTATTGATTATATTGTTAAAACATCAAGCGAAGGTAATGTCGACACTTACACTATTAAATACACTAATGGAACAACATCTATTTTTGTTGTAACTAATGGTAAAGATGGTCAAACGCCTTATATTGGTGATAACGGAAATTGGTGGATAGGTGAAAAAGACACTGGTGTTAGTGCAAAAGGCGATACTGGTAAATCCGCTTATCAAATTTGGCTTGATAATGGTCATACTGGCACTGAAGAAGATTTCCTTAATTGGTTAAAAGGGTCAGATGGCACTAATGGCACTAATGGTAGCGATGGTATTTCTGTTACTAATACTTATATTGATGAAAACGGCAATTTAATATGTGAAATGAGTGATGGTAGTACAATTAACGCTGGAAAAGTTAAAGACACTACGAAACATAAAGTTAACTTTTATATCGATGATGATTTGATTCAATCATTAGATGTGCTAGATGGAGAAAAAATTGTTTCGCCTAGTGAAGAAGCTACTGCTGGTTATACAATTAAACAATGGAATTCTATTGAAGATGGTGGGTTTAGATGGCTATTTAGTGCATACACAGTCACATCAGATTTAAATTTATATGCTGATTTTACCTATAATGAGTACACAATTACTTATGTTGATTCTAAGTATCAAACTGTAATTGATTCTTTAACTGTTACCTATGATAAATCATATTCATTGTCTACAATAGAAAATCAAACAGGTTGGACTTTTACAGGTTGGAGAGATGAAAATGGCAATTCTTTTGCAAATTCTGGAATCTTTAGAATAGCGAATAATTTAACTCTTAATGCTTGTTGGGCTGCAAATCGATACATTGTTACCCTTGATCCTAATAATGGAACTGTTTCTTCAACAACCGTTAGGGTAACTTATGATTCGCTATATGAACTTCCTACTCCAACAAGAACCAATTATATTTTCTTAGGCTGGTTTGACAAAAATGATAAAAAAGTTTCTTCTAAAGCAACGTGGAAGGGCATTGAAGATGCAACATACACTGCTAAATGGACAAATGTACAAAACACATATAGCTTTGATGCCGGTGATGGAACTTGTGATGTTGAAACAATGCAAATAGGCTGGGAAGATGCCTATGCATTGCCAACTCCGACACCTGCTGATGGATATGCTTTTGCTGGCTGGTTGTTAGGCGATGTTTTGATACTGCGAACAGGCGACAGCTGGACTTATTCGAATGTTGGTGGAACATTAACGGCTAAGTTTATCACAAAAGCAGAAGAAATACGTCAAAAAGCCTTAGGCATTTTGCCAGATATTGATACATCAACAAATACTTTAACATATGGTTTATATCCACAAACTCATGTAAGTGACACAGCATTAATAACTGAGCTTGATAAGTTAACAACTACTGAATCTAATGGCTGGTATTTCTATAATGATGCTTATTACGCAAAGTTATCTGCAAAGCCGTACAGTAATGGCTACACCTTTGATGACGGCACAACTATTGTTAGTGGCACAACCTATTGGTTTAAATGCGAGCCTATCACTTGGAAGATATTAAAGACAAATAATAATGAATATACTTTATTATCAAACGTGTTATTAGATGCTCATCAATATGGTGAACACTATTCTGGCACTAAATCAAAGACTGATTACAATGGTGAAACTGTGGAAGTGTACGCAAATAACTATAAATATAGTGAAATCCGTACATGGTTAAATACTGATTTCTTTAATACAGCTTTTGCTCTTAATAATTCTTATATTCAAACCACAACCGTAGATAATAGTGCTTCTACCACGAATTATTCATCCAATCAATATGCATGCGAGAACACTAACGATAAGGTCTTTTTACTTAGTTACCAAGATTATTTAAACATTGAATATGGATTTACTAGCAATACGGCTAGACAATGTAAAGCTACTGATTATGCAAGGGCAAATGGTGCATATTACTACACCAATTCCCCTTATAAAAACAATGGTTGGTATTGGACTCGTTCTCCTTATTCTGACAGTTCGAACCGCGCGTCCAGCGTCTACGATGACGGCATCCTCGACTACTACAGCGTCGGCAACACGGGCAGCAGTGTGCGTCCGAGCATTACCATTAAAATTGCTTAATGAAAGTAAGCAAAATCAAA
>CAVEYA010000089.1:0-2965 GCA_963619935.1 bacterium
GATGAATATAATCATGATACCTATCGAGAATTAATCAAAAATGCTATTAAAGAATATATTAAAAGCGACACAAAAGAATTCATTGCTTTTAAAAAGAAAGCAAACGATTTCTTGAAAAATAAATATGATTTAGAAACGGAAAAAGCTTTAGGATTAAGTCTTTTACAAGATTTTGAAAAACTGGCCAAATACGATCAAGACAAAAAAGAAGTTATTCAATTAAAAGATTTTATAAATGAAAAATATAATAGCTTCCTTAATGTTGATAAGGTTAAAGTGGCGAACGTTTTAAAATACCTTCATAAAATCAAAGATATAAAAACATATGAGCAATATAATGAACAATTGTTTGATGCGATAGATGAATTAGGCGAAGCAGAAGAAGCCGCAATTAAAGAGGAATACGAGAATTTCTTATTTAACTTTAAAGATGTTCCTGAATATCTAGCGGATCAAAGTGTTTATCGTCGTGTTTTTATCCGTCGTAGTGCGTTAGAAGATTTAAAAAAGATTGACGCCGCTCAAAGAGATTTAAAAATCATGGAGATTACCAATAAAATTGTTGAGCGATTAAAAACTGTGCCAGGTAATCAGCTAGGTCAATATTTATTATCTAAAGGGCTTAATTATCCAATCAACAATGATCGAGCGGTCAAAAAGATTCGGATATTGCGAAACGCAAAATACCGTTTATTGTTTGTTTATGGTACTGATTTAGGTGCTTCTCGTTCAGAAGATAATTCTAATAGTATTTATATTTTCGCAGTTACCGAACATAAAAAAGATAACTCGGAACTTTATATTAAAGGGGCAAATAGGCCAAAGGAATATAAAGTGAATGACTTTATTATTTATCCAAAGAATAAAGCAATTAAAATTCCAGAATGTACGATTGAACAATATAGGAAGGCTAATGTTTATGATAATAAACCAAATGTTGTCTTTGGCTGCGCTGGTAGTGGTAAAACCACTGTGTCAGTAGAGCAATATGTGAATATTGTTTATAACAAGTTTAACTGTGCTAGTCCAACTCCTAAAGATATTGTTTATATTACTTTCCATAAAGGGTTATCAGAAAAAGTTAAAAAAGACTTATTAGAATTTGCTATTCAAGGTAATTGTTATAAGTTAGATGAATACTTTGCTTATGTTTTAGGAGAAGAATATGACTCTAACAAAGTCATTAATGAAGCTAAATTCATTAATTGGTTTAATAGTGTTTATTCCGAAAAAGAAATTAAAAAGAATAAAGATAAGAAACAAAATAAAATTAAACCATTATTAGATAAACCGGATATCGCAAGATTATTATTCACTTACTATCGAGGTGTTTTTAAGGGTAGTAAGGAATTAATGAACTTAAAAGAGAATCATCTATCCTGCGATAAATTTATGAGTGAAATGCGCGATGAAGAATATCTTACGGATAATGAAAAGAAAGCTATTTATGCTATTTGTGCAGATTTTGATGAATATGCTTCTAAAAATGGTTTATTAAGCGATAATGATTACGCTTTAAAGGTTATTCGACAAAGCGCTTATCAAATTAAAAAAACAAACTGCATTATCATCGATGAAGTCCAAGATTTAACGGAAATTGAAATCATCGCGGTGATTATGACATTAGAAAAAGATAGCGAAAAAATCTATTTCTATGGCGATCCACATCAAAGTATTAACCCAAATGTGTTTGATGGTTCAACAATTAATCGTGTATTTACCATGTTAGGTAAGACTGTTTCTAGTGAAACAAGTCCTTTAACTTGCACATATCGCACAAATAAGCATTTAATTAACGATTTAAATGAATTATTAAAACATCGTGATGACTGGATTGGCTTAACTAAGGGTGGTATTTCTGAAATTAAAGAACCAGAAGTGACAGAAAATATTACTTCTTGGGCGGGTTATGTCACAAATAAAGATTTATATAAGAATATTTTTATTTCTAACCCAAATAGCATGATCATCACACCAAGTGATATTACCAAGAATGATTTAATAAAAAGATATCCTGATGTCGACCCTGGCCGTATCATTACCATTTATGACGCGAAAGGGATGGAGTGGGAAACAGTTATTATGTATAACATGTTTACTGACTACGAAGAATATTTCATGGATATGATTTCTGGTAATGGAGAAGCTAAGAAAAGCACAATTCATAGAATGACATTTAATAAGTATTATGTGGGTTGTACAAGAAGTACAAAGAGCTTTGTCATTATTGAAGAAAATGAAAATATCTTTGCACCAGATAATGCGATATTTAAAACTCTATTGTCTTCTTTTGCCCCGATTTATAAAGTAGAACAAGTTAATACCTATATGTTAGAAGACAATACCTTTGATGGTTGGTATAAAGAAGCATTACAAAACCTCGATAATGATAATTTATCAACCTTTGAACATGCTTCTGGCCGTGCTTATCGTTTAGCAGAAACAGATGAACAAAGAAGATTAATTAGGCAATTAATCAGCAGTGTGCATAATGGAGATGCAAAAACTTTAGAAGCTGTTGCTTTCCATTATTTAGAAAAAGGAGAATATGACTTAGCGAAAGGTGCTTTCGATAAATGTTATAAAACAAGTAAAGAAGCAAGAGAATATTATTGGCCTTATCTAACTTTAACTAGAGTGTTAGCAAAGCGAGAACTAAAGGAGCGAGAATTAAAACAATTCTTAAAACATGATAAATTTAAGGAATTTATAAATCTATATCCTGATCTTTTGGCTAAATTAATTAAACAAAAAGAATTTAAAAACTTACTTAAAAGAATAAGAAATAGATTATTGATAAAGAAGGATTAACGATATGGAAGAAGAAAAAGAATTAACAGTAGCAGAAATGAAATCATTAGTGGACCTCGCCACTTTATTACCTGCTCTTTTAAATAGAATTGATGAAATAAATAAAAAGGTTGATGGTTTAAACGCTTGTTTTATTAATCTCACAAAACTATTT
>CAVEYA010000090.1:0-2944 GCA_963619935.1 bacterium
GAATTATATTTATTAAATGTTTCTTTTAATTCTTGTTTAATTTTTGTTCTTTGTGATAAGTCTAAATTACTTAAAGGTTCATCCATTAAGAATAAGGATGGCTCTCTTATTAGAGCCTTACAGATACACACTCTTTGTTTTTGCCCATCAGAAAGATGACGAGGTTTAAAGTTTAAATAATTGCCAAGACCAAATTGCGTTAGTATTTGTTTCACTCTTAAATCTTTTTCTTCATCCTTCATATCAAAACCATTTAGGCCAATCATCACGTTATGGTAAATGGTTAAGTGTGGATATAAAACAAAGTTTTGGAAAATCATTGTTAAATCACGGGAAGCAGTTTTGACATTTGTGACATCACTTCCATTGATATAAACTTGTCCTTCTTCTGGATCAAATAAACCAGATATGATTTTAAAAAGTGTGGTTTTACCACTTCCTGACTCACCTAAAATGACTACAAATGATTTATCTTCTATTGTCGCATTAACATTTTCTAAAGCGATATATCCATCAGGATAAGCGTATTTAATATCTTTTAATTCTAAAATCATTTTTGAAATCCTTCATCTACTGGATTAACTTCTCCCGAGAACAAGCCTTTGCGGTATGCTTCTGGGAATTGTTTTTTATTCACTAATTCATCAAAGATATAGCAATTAAATAAGGCTACAAGTAAAGCAGAATTGCCAAAGCCAATCCCGATATACACTAATACAAAAGCGTATAGAACAGGGGCGAAACCGATGACCCACACAATAATAAATGGGGTAATCGTGCATAATAAAGATAACAAACAAATTGGTAATCTAGCGAACACCATTAAGAAGGCGTTCTTTAATAATTTAAAAAATGAACAAGTGTAAATCATGTGAATCATGATAGACACTATCCACATCATATATAAAATAATAGAAATAATAATAAATGCTACTAAAAGGACAGGGTAATATGGAATCTCACTTTTAAAATCAAATAAATTAATAAAATAATTTAAGATAGATAATATACCAAAATAAAATAGTGTAATTCCTAAACTTCCCCAAATGTTCTTTTTAATACCAGTAAAGAAGTCACGCATAAAGATAACGCCTTCATTACGAATATGTTTTTTAAAGACATATAATCCACCGGTTACACCAATAGAAAAAACTAAGAAAGCTGCTAATATGACGAAGCCAAACCAGCTTTGAAAAGCCATAATATTACTAGCGGCGTTTTCTGTCTCAGCGTTACTTAAGCCAGTAATAATTCTTGTTCTAATATACAAGACTAATAATAAAGGAATAGCAAAGACCGCCATCATTAATGAAACTTTAAAGATTAATAAAAGATTAGTTTTATAGGTAAACTTAAAAAGTTGCTTATAAGTAGTTGGCAACGCTAAAGTAACATTGTTTGTATTTTTATAGCCAAAAGACCGAGTTGCTTTCTTTTTCTTTTTCATGGATATATGTTAGCAACTTTATTTTATTTCGTAAAGAAAACCCATCATATTTGATGGGTATCAATTTATTTTGTTCTAATTGCTTTACCAGTTTTGAAATCAAACAAGTGAGCTTTACTAATCTTCATATCTAACAAGATTGTATCGCCTTCTTTGATTTCTTCTTCCGTTTCAATCTTAGCGAGCATGTCTTTCTCACCAAAATTAAAGTGGACATAATATTCATCGCCAAGTAATTCTGATAATTTCACGGTAGTTTCAATCACATTACCAGTCTTTGTATCAGCTTGTTTAATAGATTCTGGTCTAATACCAAAGGTGACCTTGTGTGGCTTTCCTTCAACAATTTCACTTAAGCGATTTCTTTCATTAATGTTATCTTCACTTTCGCCTTCAGCAGCGATTCTTTCATTAATACTATTTAATTCTTCTTGATAGAATTCATCATGCATTTTTACTAATGAATCATCTAATTTAATAGTTCTACCATCGGAGAAAGATAATACTCCTTTATCATAAACCGCACTGGCAAAATTCATGGCCGGAGAACCAATGAAAGAAGCAACAAACTTATTAGCAGGATGACGGTAGATTTCTAAAGGTGTGCCAATTTGTTGGACATAACCACCCTTCATTACAACGATACGATCCGCCATTGTCATAGCTTCAGTTTGGTCGTGAGTAACATAAATAGTAGTGGTGTTTAACTTCTTATGCAAACGAATAATTTCACTTCTCATTTGCACACGAAGTTTAGCATCTAAGTTACTTAAAGGTTCATCCATTAAGAATAATTGAGCGTTTCTTACGATTGCTCTTCCTAATGCTACACGTTGTCTTTGACCACCAGATAAAGCCTTAGGCTTACGATCTAAATAATCTTCTAATTCTAATATCTTAGCGGCTTCATGAACTCTTTCTTTAATTTCTGCTTTTGGGAAATGTCTTACTTTTAAAGAGAAGGCCATGTTATCAAAGACTGTTAAGTTAGGATATAAAGCATAGTTTTGGAAAACCATCGCGATATCTCTATCTTTAGAAACTAAATCATTGGCATATTTGCCATTAATATAGAGTTCACCAGAAGAAATATCTTCTAACCCCGCAATCATTCTTAATGTGGTGGATTTACCACATCCAGAAGGGCCAACAAAGACAATGAATTCTCTCTTTTTGATATCTAAATTAAAATCAAACACAGCGTGAACGTGTCTATCATAGATTTTATTAACGTTAATTAATCTGACAAAAGCATTATCGTCAGTTAAAACTTCTGAATTTGTTACTTTTTCATCATTCATATAAATTACCTACACTTGTTAATTATAAAACTTTAATTATGTATTTTCTTTATTTTTTTACGTTAATTTTAATATTGGAGAATGCAGCCGTGGTTTTATTAGTATAAAAACCAAGGTAATTTCACAATCGTTAGTTTTTTATTTGTGCTACATCTTATTTAAGGACATTAAAAACGAAGGTATTTAGGTATGATTT
>CAVEYA010000091.1:0-2877 GCA_963619935.1 bacterium
GTGGGAGAAAGATTAAAGATGAATTTACTCTTTTTGATTTCGTTACTTTAAAAGGTAATTACTTAAAGATAACAAAAGACTATCTTTCTTTATTTAAGAGTAATCGTTCTCTTTCTTCTTTAAGAGGGTATACCTCTTGGTATAACCATTATCAAAATATTAATGAAGATATTATTCTTAAGAATTTAAATTCTATTTCTTCATCATCTTATGATTTATTCCAAATTGATGATGGTAGTGAAACCTTTGTGGGTGATTGGCTAGATATTGATAACCAAAAATTCCCTCATGGTTTAAAACCTATTGTAGATAAGATTCACGAAAAAGGTTTAAAAGCAGGTATCTGGCTTGCTCCATTAGTGGCGGAAAAGAATTCTAAATTATTTAAAGAACATCCTGATTATATTTATCGTGAAAATGGTAAAGAAATATACGCTGGATGTAATTGGAGTGGTGATTGTCCACTTGATATTCGTAAAGACGAAGTTAAAGACTATATTAAAAAGTGTCTTCGTTATTATAAAGAATTAGGCTTTGATTTCTTTAAATTAGATTTCTTATACGCTGCTTGTTTAGTCAAAGATCCTTCTAAGAGCCGTGCAGAACAAATGCGTAACATGATGGAATTAATTAGAAATGAATTAGGGGATGATGCACTTATACTTGTATGTGGCGTGCCTTTATCTAGTTGCTTTAATCTTGCGGATTACGCTCGTATTGGGCCAGATGTATCTTTAAAGTTTGATGATGTCTTTTATATGCGACTTTTCCATCGTGAAAGAATATCCACAAAAGTCACAATTGTGAACACTATTTATCGTAGTTATTTTAATAATATTACTTTTAGTAATGATCCAGATGTCTATTTATTAAGGGATGATAATATCAAACTCAATCATAAACAAAAAGAAGCATTAGTGATTTTGAATCACTTATGCGGCTCTTTATATATGACTAGTGATGATGTTTCTACCTATAACAATAGACAAAAAGAATTATTAGAAAGAGCGAAGAAATATTGTGGGGCAATAATCACAAATATTAAGAAAGATAAATCCATCATTGATATTGATTTTATATTAGATGGTCAAAATAACACTTTAAGATATTTAATTAAAAAAGGAGAAATAGCATGGATAAAACCTCAATAATTTTTGGTAATAAAATAAATCAGAAAACAGTTAAACAAGCTGAGAAATCCAAAAGAAAATACATTAAAGAATTTGGTGATGATTCTAACCAAGACTATAAAATTGCTTTTAAAGATAATAAAACCCTTAATCATTTAGGAGTTAAGGAAATTGTTTTTAGCGATAGCAATGAACAATTTGATGATAAGGCTTTAATTGTTGGTAATATCAGAATGGGCTTTGGTCATTATCGTATTTCTATTGCTTTAGCAAGTTGTGCGAAAGCGATGGGCTATAATCCTTATTGGCTAGATTTAGCTTCTTTTGATGCGACTGGTTCAAAGATGATTAGAAAACAAAATGATATGTATTCTTTAGCGAGTAAAATCTCGCAAAAATCTAAATTATTTAATCACTTTGTTTGGGAACCATTAAATTCGGAAGGATTTAAGAAAATTGAATATAACGCGAAAGACCAAAAGAATTCAGAGCTATTAGTGCCAATTTTCCGTCATATTCCTAAAGATATTCCTTATATTGCTACTCATGTATGGCCTTCTCAAGGTGCAATACACGCAGGGATGAATAATGTAGTGAACGCGATTCCAGATAACTGGCCAATGGGCTTACATCTTTCAGAAGGTGCTATTCACACAGTACAAACTCCTTTTGCGTACTATGGTTATAAGACTTTAAATGGATTCTCAAAAAAAGAACTTCAAGGAATGAAAGATGAAGATATTAAAGAAGTGGGTTGCTATGTTGATCATGAATTCTTAATTAACTTAAAAGAAGATAATGAAAGAAGATTAAAAAGAATTAATAATAATGAACCACTCCGCATCCTTCTCACCGTAGGTGGTGCAGGAGCGGGAGTTAATTTATTTATCTCTTTAGTGAAATTCTTGCTCCCTTACATTAAAGAAAAGAAAGTTTGCTTATTCATTAACTTTGGTGACCACTTAAAAGTCTATGAAATGATGAAAAAGAAAATCCCTTCTCTTGATAGTGTGAATTACTTTGATAGATATGATGAATTCTTAAAATTTGTAGATGATAGTAGAGATACACATTTAGAAGGCTTATATGCTTTCTATCATAAAGATATCTTTGAAGCAGTGTATTCCACAAATTTATTAATGAGAATATCAGACTTATTAATTACTAAACCTAGTGAATTAGTGTTCTATCCAATTCCTAAATTATTTATGCGACATATTGGAGGACACGAAGTCTATGGTGGTAGATTCGGTCATGAAATGGGTGATGCTTTTAAAGAATGCGAAGATATTAAATCTTTAACTAAATCATTAAAGAACATTATTAATGATAAAGATTTATTAAGATTCATGATTCATCGTATTGATGAACTCAAAGAACAAGGCCATTACGATGGTGGTTATAAAATCTGCGAGATATTAAAAGCTAATCAAAATAAATAGTAATTACTAATAACGTAAAAGCAAGGACCATAATTGGTTCTTGTTTTATTATTGAGATAATCTCAATATTATTATTGTTTTTTATTAATAATGGCCATTTTTCGCCTAATAAGGGTGTAAAAGGATATTTCTTTAGGAATAATGTCTTTGATATATATTTGGTCTTAAATGGGCATAATTTGACTAAGTTTTTATAAAATTAGTATGAAATAATGATTATTAATTGTCTTTTAAACATTAAGTAAGAAGGTAAACGCTAAAAATATTCTCCATTTAAATTAAAATTTAATAGAAATTATTTTTAT
>CAVEYA010000092.1:0-2738 GCA_963619935.1 bacterium
CCATAAAGAACTGCGTCATCATTATCTTTATTCCTAATATAGGAAAATGTATAACCGTGTAATACTCTTAATTGATATTTTTTAAATACTTCATCACCATATTCTTTGAAGTGAAACATATTCATTATCTTTTTATGAATAGGTGAAAACTTCTTTAAGTATTTACAAGATTTAAAACGATCTAAAGAATTAACATCTTCATTAATATCAAATTCTCTTGTGTCCGTCCAAGATTGATATCCATTTAAATAAACACATTCGTTTTTTTGATATTGATGAGGTATATCAAAATAGACACTTAAAAGTTCTATTTCTTGATGAGGAATAATTTTAATAATGGTTTCATCATCATTTACTTCCCGAAGTAAACTATAATCATCACCATTTTTATCATGCGATGATTTAATTATTCCATTAACTTTATAAGTTAAAGTAAACATGATTTTATTCCTGTTTAACTTCTTGTTCTTCTTTATTCTCTATGACACTTTCTTCTTTTTTAGTGTCATCGACTTTAATATTTTTGCCTTCAGCGTGTAATGATAAAGTCTTCATCACACCCTTTTCATCATAGAATATTAAAAGCAAAGCACCAAGTAAGCAGAATACAACAGCCACAATACCCACTAAACGAACACCAAGTTCGCTAGCGACGATATCGTTGCTACCTTCTACTTGGGTAGCCCCAATAATCGCTAAAGAGGTGAAGGCTAAAGTTGCTAATGATTGGCCTAACTTCATGGAGAAGGTTCTTGCAGCGAAGAACATGCCTTCCCTATTTTCACCAGTCTTAATAGCTTCGCATTCTGCGACATCCGCCACAATAGATTGTGGAATAATTCCTAATAATGCCATTGGGAAAGCAGCCACTATCACAATTAAGACACCAATTAATGATAATTCACCAAAGTGGACATCAAAGCCACCTAATCCACATACTGTCGCTAATACATAAGCAACTGATAAACCAATAAAACCAGCAATGGTTAATTTCTTTTTACCAAATTTAGCCACTAGTTTAGAAACAACTGGGTAGAACGCTGCACTTAATATTGTCATCGCACCCATATAGCAAAGTGTGGTTGAACCATTAGAATCACCCATTAATACTTTGACAAAGAATGGTAAACCAGTTTGGAATAAAGTTAATCCTACCCAATACATAATATCGGAAGCCACAAAGACACGGAAATCCTTATTCTTAAATGTTGATTTTAATGATTTAAAGGTATTTGTTTTAACTGGTGGGTTATCCGCAAAATCTCTTTCTTTTAATAAGAATGTTGGTAATAACATACAGACACAAGCAATAACTGCTAAAACGATAAAACAAATACGATAGCTCCACGCAAATCCAACTGCGTTTCTTAAGAAGTTAGCAAACACAAATGGAGTGTACGCTAATAATAAGCCAAAGAAATAAGTTAAAGAGATAATAGTAGAAATATACATTCTATCATCTTGTGTTTTACCAAATTCACTAATTAAAGCATTGTATGGAGTGCAATAACAAGTCATAAAGAAGTAAAACAAGATTAAGAATACTAATATCCACACAAAGTTAATTGTGCTAATACTACTAATAGGAGCACAGAATACTAAGATAGTTAAAATAGAAAAAGGAACAGCACTCCATTGCATAAATGGAATTCTTCTTCCTCTTTTAGATTTGCATCTATCACTCCAGTTAGCCACAAGTGGGTCAGTCACTGCGTCAAAGATACGGCAGATAAAGGTGATTAAACCTAATAAGGTAAGAAAACCACCAATGATTAGTCCAGGTTTAATATAAGATATTGCACCATGATCCATATCTCCCTGGGTTGGTAAATAGAATGTCACTAACCAGGTATTAATAATGCCACCTAGTAAGCTCCATCCTAATTGACCGATAGCAAATATCCACATTTGCCCTTTTGTAAGTCTTTTCATAAAGTTCTCCAAATTCCATGAGATTAAATAAATAGTAATATTCTTATTAGAAAATTACTTAAAACTCATGGATATATTCTATTTATTATTATAATCACTTTTATGTTGAAGTGCTAATATATTAATTTTATTTAATATATTAATTATCAAAGTTATGATAATAAAGAATTATGAATTATCTTTTAACCCCTCAACAGCGGCTATAAGTTTATCTATGAATAATTCTTTATTATATTTATCTTTATAAACTTGATAAGAATGTTTACCAATCTCTTTAAGATCATTGATATTAATATTCTTAATAATGTTAACTAATCCATTAACATCATTACTAGGACATGCATAACCTAAATTATTATCAATAATAAAGGTAGCTCCACTACCATTAAGAGCACCTATAATAGGTTTACCTGCCGCCATATAAGATTGAACCTTACCTGGTATCGTCTTATTAGCGTATTCTTTATCTTCTAATGTCACTAACATGACATCAGCTTTTTTATATAAATTAGGCATATCACTTAATGGTAATTGACCATAGAATATTACGTTATCTAATTAATTCTTTAGAATAGTCTCTTGCCATAACATACCAGTTATGGAGAGATTCGCCCATTACTGCTCCACAGGCTTCGCGATAAATTGCCCATACAAACCAATAGTAGGACACAATTGCAACATATGCTAAATAGTGAAATTCTAATTCTTTTGTACAATTATTTTGAAGATATTCATTAACAAATTTTTTAGAAATGTCCATTGGCCACATGGCATCCATAATGTAAGCTGCTAAATCACTGCCTGGG
>CAVEYA010000093.1:0-2691 GCA_963619935.1 bacterium
ACGCTAATTCCTCTTATAAATACAATGGTTGGTATTGGACTCGTTCTCCTAATTCCGAAAATTCAAACTCCACATCTCTCGTCTATACTGACGGTGATCTTTTTAGCAACTACCGCGTCTACAATACTGACCTCAGCGTACGTCCGAGCATTACTGTTAAAATCGCTTAGCAGCAGCAAGCAAAATCAAATAATCAACAACGGGCAGTCTTAATAACACGAACAACTGTGCGCGTTCGAAGTTTATTGTATAAAAATTTATTTTTCTTGGTTAAGTGTTGATTTTAATTAATAGCAAAAAAGAGAGTTATAAAATTAAAAATGAAAAATTCCATTGGCTAATGTATACAAATTGTGTACAATAATGGCATGGAAAATAAAAAACTCGTCTTAACTCCAAAGAAGTTTAAGACCAATGAAACAACAATTCTTTCAGCTCGTGTTTCTGTTGATTTAATGAAGAAAATAGAAACATTAGCGAAAAAGACTAACCGGAATCGTAATGAAATGATTCAAATTCTTTTAGACTTTGCAGTCAACAATACGTTAGTGGAAGATGAAGAAAAATAACATGAAAGGAAGTAAAAATTATGGCAATTATTGATGTTATTAAGTATGAAGGTCGAAACGATACGTTTGTGTACAAACATCCTGTCGAAGATTTTAATGCAGGCACACAATTAATCGTTCATGAATCACAAGAAGCTATCTTTTTTAGAGATGGTAAGGCTCTTGATCGTTTTGGAGCAGGCAAATATACATTAAATACAGAATCTCTTCCATTAATGAAGGGCTTATTTAAGAAAATTGCTAATGGACCAAGTCAATTCCATGCGGAAGTGTACTTTGTCAATTTAAGCACGATTATGGGGGTTAAATGGGGAACAGATTCGAAAGTAAGAATGTATGACCCAGCCTCTGGTTTACACTTAGAAATCGGCGCATTTGGTGAATTTAATATTCGTGTTGCTGATTCAGGTAAAGTATTACTTAAATTAGTGGGTACTGAATTAGGCTTAAAACGCGAAGACATTTTAGGTAGTAGTGGTTATTCAACTGCTTCTGTCTCTGGTAAATTTAGAGCGTTAGTGATGACTAAAGTTAAGTCATTCCTTCCTAAATCTATTAGAGAAAATAATATTGATATCTTAGAAGTGGATGAACACTTAGATGAAATCAGTGAATATATTAGACAAGAATTAAATAAAGTGTTTGAAATCTATGGTTTTATTCTTCCTGAATTCTTTGTGACATCTATCTCCACTCCAGATGATGATCCAAACTTTAGAAGATTAAAGATACAACACGCTGAAAGATATCTCAAAGTACAAGAAGAAAGAATTAAACAAGCTGAAGCAGAAGCAAGACGTGGCAGAGTCGTTGTTGAAGCTGAAACTGAGGCAGAAGTTAAAATTATTGGTGTGAAAGCGGAAGAAGAAGCTGTTCGTAGAATGGCTTATGCAGAAGCGGAAAAAGAAAGAGCACAAGGCCTCGCTCATGCTGATGCTTTAAAAGCGATGGGTGGTAACTATCAAATGGAAACTGGTCGTGTGGTTGGCAAGGCCGCTGCGGAAAATGAAAGTAGTGGTAATGTCGGTGGCATCGCTAGTGATATTGTTAAAACCGGTGTTGGTTTAGGCGTTGGTATTGGCGTTGCTAAAACAGTGGTTAATTCCGTTGGTGATGTGGCAAAAGATATTGTTAACCCAACAGTAGATAATTCTACTCAAGTAGTGGGTTGGACATGTCCAAACTGCGGAACAGCTGGTAATGATGGAAAATTCTGTAAAGAATGTGGAACAAAAAAACCAGAAGAACCCGCTAATTGGGTATGCCCAGATTGTGGCACTGCTAATGATGGTAAATTCTGTAAAAACTGTGGAAGGAAGAAAGACTAATTATGAAAAATAAAAGTGGTATTATTGCGACATTAATTATTTACGCTACCTTAATTGTTTTATTATCTGTTTGTACTTTTGCTATCCCATTTCCTAAACTTGAAAATGGTATCTTAGTAGGGGCATATTTATGCTCAGTAGTGATGATTGTGATATTAGGTGGATTAACATTATCCTTATTATTTAAAGAAGAAGATGGCAATCAAAGAGTATTATCATTACCTATCTTACGCTTTGGTGTTATTGGTTTAGTATTGCAACTTACTACCACAGTCATATTCTATATTTGTAACGCATTTGTAGAAGTACAACCATGGATTATTGTTCTTGTGGAATGCCTCTTATATGGCTATTTAATTATCTCCATGGCATTAGCTTTCTTCTTTAAGAATCGTAATGTTGAATATCATGAACATATAGCAAATACAAAATTCATGGATAACTTTAGAGCTAGATTAAAAGCAATTAACGAAATTAATCGCATTGATAGTGTAAAAAAAGAATTAGAAGATTTATTAGACACTGCAAACGCTTCTGATCCAGTCACTAATGACAAAACTTTAGATTCGGAAAGTGAATTATTATCTGACTTACAAGAATTAGATGAAGCAATTAAAGAAGGCTCAGTAGAACAAGCTAAAATAGTTATTAACAAAACAAAAACAACACTAATTGAACGCAATGTCTTATGTAAAGTAAGCAAATAGTGTTATTATAATTTTTATTATTATAAATTATTAAATCTTCAGGACATTTTTTATGGCAAATTTTAAATGTAAAATGTGCGGCGCACC
>CAVEYA010000094.1:0-456 GCA_963619935.1 bacterium
CTTTTTATGCTTATTATTAATTAATTAATAATTTATTTATTTAATAAAGAAATACTTTTTAGTTTTATACCAAAAGAATCATAAATAAAGTCATTAAATTTATTTATAATCGCTAAAAAGTCAGCTTTGTCACAGGTAACATCCTTATTAGGATATTGCGTGGTGTTAAAAGCACTACGAATTAAAAGCATTTGTGTTTTGCTTAAGTCTCTTTCCGTCTCTTCATTTGCACACTGTTGACAAACAAAGCCTCCATCATTGAAGGAAAAGGAAACTATATTATTTTTGCTACCACAGAACACGCATTGATTTACTTCAAAGTCATAACCAGTTATTTTTAATAACTTAGCCATATAAATAAGTGTAATTACCCAAGGCTCTTTGGTAACCTTTAATGCTGTTACAGCTTCTGCTAAGGAATCAAAAATTGCGGCTTTTTCTTCATCTTGCAATAAC
>CAVEYA010000094.1:466-2448 GCA_963619935.1 bacterium
TTTTAAAATCGCGTATTTATAATTGCCTTCATTTAATTCGATATCAGCAATAATTAAATTATTATTTAACGCTGAGTTTTTATTTTTTGGATCAAAAATGCCTTTAGCTAAAAAAGTAATATCTCCTTTTTCACTAATCGCATCAATAATTCCATCTTTTTCTTTATAAGGTGTTATTGATAAAACAATAATTTTCATTTTTTATTTTTCGTTTTTATATCCGTAATTTTCTAAAGCTTTCGCGTCATCGCGCCAGTTTTCTTGTACTTTTACAAACAATTCAAGAAAAACATGCTTGTTTAATAATTTTTCAATATCTTGTCTAGCCCAAGTACCAATTTTTTTAATGCGTTTGCCACCCGCACCAATAACAATACCTTTTTGAGAGTCTTTTTCAACAATGATATTTGCTCTAATATGTACTGGATTTTGTTCCCATTCAATATTTTCCATATAAATAGCTATAGCGTGAGGAACTTCATCTTTAAGTATTTTTAATACTTTTTCTCTTATGATTTCTTTAATTTGAAATATTTCATCTTTGTCTGTAATAACTTCATCAGGATAATATAAAGGGCCTTCTGGGAGTAGATTTGTAATTTCTTTAATCAAATTATCAACATTAAAGCTTTCGGTCGCTACTGTGTCAATTAAGACACTTTTTGGGAATCTTTCACGGTAGATTTGTTTTAAATTTTCTACCTTATCAATTCTTGCTTGATCAATTTTGTTAAAAACAATAATTAATGGTGTGTTATTAATATCTAAATGATTAAGAATATAGTCATCCCCTGCACCAAATGGCAAGGAAGCATCTACCACCAAAACGTTTGCGTCCACTTCGTGAGCGGCGCTATAAGCCATATTATTCATTTCTTGGCCTAATTTTTGTTTTGGTTTATGAATCCCTGGAGTGTCCACAAAGACAATTTGAAAATTTTCTCCGTGATAAATTCCTTTGATGTTATTTCTTGTTGTTTGGGATTTATCTGTAACGATGCTAACTTTTCGATTAACGATTGCATTCAACAAAGTTGATTTGCCAACATTTGGCCTGCCTAAGATGGCTACAAATCCGGATTTCATTATTTTAAATCATCCTCAGTAAAGGCAAATGGTAATAATTCCTTAATAGTAGTAATTAAAGGTTCCACTCCTTTTTTTGTGCTTGCTAAAATGATTTTGCCATTCATCGGAAATAACTCGCTAATTACCTGACGGCACGCTCCACAAGGAGATGTTGGTCGATCAGTTTCAGCACAAATTACTAGTGTTAATAAATCTTCTTTTTTATAACCGTGCATGTAAGCATTGTAAATTGCGTTTCTTTCTGCACACATGCATAAAGGATAAGACGAATTTTCAATATTTGCCCCTAAAAAGATATTTCCATCTTTTGTTAACAAAGATGCGCCAACTGCAAAATGTGAATATGGGGAATAAGAAAGTTTTCGTGCTTCTTTCGCTTTTTCAATTAACATTTCATCAGTAATCATCCTTTAGCCCTCCTTAGGTGGCAAGATTTCATCTTGCAATTTGAACATAATAACTTCATCCTCTTTTTTCATATGGTCATATCCAATTAAATGTAATAGACCGTGTACGAATAAGAAGGATAATTCTCTATTTAAGGAGTTTCCGTATTGATTAGCTTGTGCTTTTGCTCGATCCACAGATATATAAATATCTCCTAAACAAAGTGGTTTTTTCTCATGAAGTTTTTTATTTCGATCACTATCGCCATCTAAAAACGCAAATGATATCACATCTGTTGGGCGGTCAACGCCACGATATTCACGATTCATTTTGTGAATGAATTCATCGTTCACAAAAGTGACACTAACAATTGGCTCAGCTTCAAGTTTGAGATGTTTAAAAGTTTTATCTAATAATTGAAGATAAATTTCTTCGTAGTCATCAAAGCCTTCAATTTGTGAAACGAAATCTAATTCCATGGGGACTATATAATAGCACAATGAAAT
>CAVEYA010000095.1:0-2400 GCA_963619935.1 bacterium
ATATTGAATCCATTGGTGATTATCTAACTGGATACATTACTAGTAATGGCAAAAATGAAGAAACTAATTTACCAAAAAGTAATGTAATGAAATTCTTCTTAAAAGATAAATCCACAATTACAATTAGACCAAGTGGTACAGAACCAAAAATAAAGATATATATCTTTGCGAATGGAACTGATCGATTAAATGCATTAAAAACCAGAATTGAAGAGTTTATAAAATAATATGAAATTAGTTAAATTATCCCCGTCGATTAAAGATTATATATGGGGTGGAACATATTTTAAAAAATTTAATAAAGGCAAAAGTTTTAATCGTGTTAGTGAATGTTGGGAACTTTCTCTTCGTGATATAGATTCTTCTTTAATCGCTTCTGGTGAACATAAAGGCAAAAGATTAGATGAAATAATCACAAAAGATGATATTGGACCGATAATGGATAAATTCCCTTATTTTCCATTATTAATCAAATTAATTGACGCAAAAGATAATTTATCAATTCAAGTCCATCCTAGTGATGAATATGCTTTAAAAAATGAACATAGCTTTGGCAAAACAGAAATGTGGTACATTTTATCTGCCGAAGAAAACGCTGGCCTATATGTGGGATTAAATAATAATTACACAAAAGAAGAAATTAAAGATGCTTTAACTAGTGGTAACATCCAAGAATATTTAAATTTTTACCAAGTTAAAGAAGGAGATTGCTTTTTAATTAATCCTGGCACAATACACGCGATAGGAGCGGGAGTTAGACTAATTGAAATTCAACAAAATTCCAATCTTACTTATCGTTTATTTGACTATAATCGTGTTGATCAAAATGGGAATAAAAGAGAATTACATATTCAAAAAGCTTTAGAAGTTATTGATTTAAATAAATATACACAACATAAAATTACAGGTTCTTTATTAGCGGATAATTCTTATTTCACTGTGCGAAAGATTGATTTTGATGGTGAACTAGAATTAACCGCAAATGAGAATTCTTTCTTAACTTTTACTTTGATTAAAGGTGAAGGAAAAATTAGAAATATGAAATGCAATCAATATGATACATTCTTTTTGCCTTATCAAAAGAATTGTAAAATTAAAGGTAAGGGTACACTCATTGTGAGTTTAGTTAAATAAGATGGATTATATTAAAAAACTTAGACAATATATTGGCCATGAGCCATTATTAGTCCCTCACGCAGTAGTGGTTATTTTAAACTCTCTTAATGAGATTCTTTTTGAAGTTAGAGCAGATGACGGGTATCTAGATTTCCCTGGTGGTGCAGTAGATATTAATGAAACAGTAGAAGACGCTGCTAAAAGAGAATTATTTGAAGAAACTGGTCTTATTGCTGACGAGTTAGAACAATTTAAAATTTATAGTGGACCTATCACTAAATATAAATATTCTAATGGCGATATTATTTATGGTGTGGATGTATTTTATATTTGCCGTAAATACCATGGTGTTCTTAAATGTCAACTTAATGAAGTTAAAACTTTAAAATTCTTGGATATCCATGATATAAATGGGCAACTTTCTATGAGAAATAAACAAGTTGTTCAAGACTTAAAAGAATATTTAAATAAATATTAAAACTTTACGTTAAAGGCTTTTTGCTTTTTTACGATAATCGTTAGGCGAACAATTATATATTTTCTTAAAATTGTTATAAAAACTAAGGTTATTTTCATAACCGATTAAGGTAGTAATCATTGAATTTGAATAATCAGTGTAAACGAGGTAGTAGGTGGCTTTTTCCATCTTTTTTTCCATAATTATATCCTTAAAGGATTTGCCTATTTTGTTTTTTACTAATGCAGAGAAGTATTTTGGATGGTAGCCAAAATAAGAAGATGTTTCCTTTAATGAAATAGTGGAGATATTTTGACTGATATAAGAGTAAAGTTTCTTAGTAAATTCATCCTCCGCATTTGTGTTATTACTTTTTAACATTTCCATTAACAACACCATCAAAAGATTATCTAACAAAATTTGGGAATATTCTTCTTCGCTTAAAAACATTTCTACAAGAACATCCACTAATTTTTTGAATATTTTATTTAGATTCTGACAAAGTAGATACTTGTTATTATCTCTTTTATCAAAAACATAAAATCCCTTTGAATCAAATATTAATTTATAGTAAGAAGATTTAAAAAATTGTTGATCAATAATGATATTTAACACAATTGCGTCTTCACTAGTTTTTAAAATCGAATGCTTAACTCCGGGATATTGAATAAGGCATTCATTTTTATCTAAAGTTATAGTCTCATTATTAATATTGTTTATTAGCTGACCTTCATAAACATAAATAATTTCAAAGAAGTTATGATAGTGGGGAATATTATTAAACATTGGGTTATGTAATGTAATATTAATATTGCCCTTACCTAATG
>CAVEYA010000096.1:0-2282 GCA_963619935.1 bacterium
ATTATAACTAAAATTTATATCACTATATTTTTTAGCTAAACGATGATATTTATTCGCTAATGAATGATACTTTTGATTTGTTGCTTCATTTGCGTATAGGTCATAATTTCCAAGTAACATATCGCTAAAAAAGGCAATATACGAAGTATTGTTATAATATTTAGTGCGATCATGCTTATAAGGATTATTTAATAAATCTAAACTTAGTAAGTCATCATATTGCACTCCAACAATATTAAAGAATTTTTCTTTATCTAATTTAGAATTAACTGTTGGCTTATTTTGATTGCACTCACTAGCAATAAATAGTGATGGTAGAACACTATAAATAGAGGATGGTATACCAAAATCACCCCATATTGTCACCATATATTTATCGATATTGTTTTGACTACATACATCTAACTGCTTTACTAATCTTGGTATTGAATAGTTATTATTTGCAACGTAACTAATGTGCTTCCAGGCACATCCTGCAAAACCTATTTCTGAAGCATGATTTTGCATATCTTTAATCTTTTTAGTGATTGTTTTAGAATCCACGCTATCATAATCCCAAAGCCATACTAATGTATGCTCTGGAATTTCTTTTTTGATATCTTCAATTGAAATTGAAGTGCATTTATCATCGGTTAACATGTCGCCCCAAATTTCAATATTAAAATCATATTTTTTAGCAATTTTAACAACTTCTTTAAGATATTCTAAAAGTAATACTTTTTTATCTTTCAAACCATGTTTATGAAGATATTCACCCATTCCTAGTCCGAAAGTTTCATCCATTCCAATATGGATTGTTCTTCCTTTAAAAGAGGCCGCCATACTTTCAAACATGGCGTCCACAAATTTATACGATAGTGGATTACCAACTTCCAAAATTGACTTAGTGTCCATAAATTCACGGAATGATTGATGTCTCCAAATAAATTGAAGATGACCTAATACTTGGATTGCTGGTATGACAGTTACGCCTCTATTTTTAGCGTATTCTTCGATATCTAGTAATTCCTCTTTAGAATAACTGCCTCGATGATAATTAAAATAAGGATATTGTTCAATTTTATAAGCATCAGTTAATCCAAAATAAAATTCCTGATAGCCAAAAGCGCTGATATAATCAATGAATCTTTTGATTTGCGCAACCTTTGGGGCATTACCCGATGCACATTCAAGATAGCATGATAGTTTTTTTACTTTGTTCATATTATTTAATGGCCTTCCATCACGTATTCTAATAATTCATTAAAATTTACAGTTGCTAATCCAATGTGCTTATCTGCGCACCCATAGTAAATATAAAGAATATCATCTTTAACTACTGTGCCAGTTGGGAAAACACAGCCATCATATATTCCTTCAAGTTCAAAAGGAGTGTCTGGTTCCATAATCCATTTATTGGTTTTAGCAACAATTTTACTTGGATCATTTAAATCTAAAATACATGCACCAACACGGTAAACACCTTTTTCGTCCACACCATGAAATAATAAGAACCATCCATATTTAGTTTTAATTGGTGGTGTTCCTGCTCCGATACGTTGGACTTGCCAATCATTTTCACCAGTAAATAATAATTTTGGTTGTTCAAAATTTAATAAGTCTTCACCGCTTGAAATCCAAATACTTGGCATATTCACACCTGGAACATTTTTAAATTTTGGGCGAGAAATCATATAGTATTTATTATTAATTTTTTCTGGGAATAAGATAACATCACGGTCATCAATATCACTTTCAGTTAATCTGCCTAATCTTTGGTAGTTAATAAAATCTTTAGTGGCTGCTAAATAGGTGATAGTTATATTGCTTTTAGCAAATTCTGGTAAATCAGGTGTATAAACATCATCTTTAGTGATATAAATTGGTGGAACTGGCCATTCAGGTAGCCAATATGGACCTGGTGCATAGCATCTAGCAGCATATGTCATAAAGTATGTATCACCAATTTTAGTTAATCGTGGATCTTCTACGCATCCTCCATCAGCGGTGCCTTTAATTGGAGAAAAGACTGGATTATGTTCATATCTTTTAAAATGAATGCCGTCTTTACTTGTGGCTAGCCCAAATCTAATGACATGAGCGTCATCGTTTCCAGCTGCTCTATAGAGCATGACAAATTCTTGCTTTTCTTCATCATAAATAACCGCAGGATTAAGAACGCATTTAGCTTCAAATTCACTATTGGCTAAAGGTGATAATATCGGATTATTTTCATATTTATTAATTTTCATATTAATGCCATCCTTTAAAATTAATTAATTTCCAATTTGATTTTATCATTT
>CAVEYA010000097.1:0-2209 GCA_963619935.1 bacterium
TTTGTGATGGCGTGGATTGGTTATATTATGCAATATTTTACTTGTATCACCGGTTTATCAATGACTGTTTTATATCGAAAAATTAAACCGAATGAATTATGTGCTTTATATGAAGCTTATCATTCTTTGGATAATGAGCTAGCGGTTAAAAGGATATGTGAGGCAAAGGGTATTAATCTAATTTAATAAGTTAAATATAAAAAATGGTGTAATATGCGTCTTAAAAAAGTAGTTCAAGATAACAATAGTAATGATGATAAAAGTTTCAATGCTTTATGTATTTCCATCTTTGCTTTGTGTGCTTTAATAATTGGATTAAGTAGTTATTTAATTAGTAATAAAAATGGAGATAGTAAAAAGGAACTTCCTGTGCCGGTAGAAATTAGTAATAAAAGCATCTCTATTTATCATAAAAGTATTAATCTACTAAATAGTGAACTCAACGCTCTTTCTTTTACACCAGTAGATAGTATAGTTTCTTGGCAAATAACGGATAATAATTCATTAACAATAGTAGGTGTAAATGATAATAATGTGTATGTCGCTAAATTTTATGATGATATCTTTGCGTCATTTATTAATGTTTATGCAGCTTGGAAAGAATACATTCCCACAAGAGCTGATTATTCTTTTGAAACAAATATGTATAGTTTAGTTACTGATGAAGCATTTAATAATAAACAAAAGAATAACCAAATTAAATCCGCTATTTATTATTCTGATGATATTTATCATATTGCTTATACTGAACTTAAAAGTAAAAGAATATGTTCATCATCTACCAACTCTTTATACGATATAAATAAACATCAAACTAATTCTTCTTTTGAAGTATCATTTGATAGCGATCCTCTTTTATTTGATTTATACCGTTATATAATTCAACAGTAAATAAACTTATTTATTTCAAAAAACCAGTCTTTTAAGATATTATCTTTATTATGCTATTTGGATTAGATCGATTATTTAAATATTGGCACGATTGTGCGGTTAAAAATGAATATAGTGTTACACCATATTTAGTTAAGGATAATAAAAGACATCCTGTGGCGATTATCTGCCCTGGTGGTGGTTATCGCATGGTGTGTAATTTTATGGAAGGCAAACCAATCGCTGAGTTCTTAAATAAAAAAGGCATACATGCTTTTGTTTTACATTATCGAACAAGAAAGAAAGCGCATTACCCTCACCCAATTGAGGACATTGTTCGTTTAGTAAATGAATTAAATGAAAAACAAGACGAATATCTTTTAGATATGTCTAACTATTCTATATGGGGATTCTCGGCAGGTGGTCATATGGCGGCTTCTTTTGGTGTTGCTGATATCGGCTATAAGTTATATTCAGTACTTAAACCAAGTTGTTTAGTACTTACCTATCCTGTCATTACTTTAGAAAAAGGCAAAACACATAAAGGAACAAGACACTATTATTGTGGGGAAAAAGACCAAAAAGCTTATGAAGTTGGTTGTGTATATAACTTAGTTAATGAAGATTATCCAAAGACTTTTATCTGGCGTGGAGATAAGGATAAATCAGTGCCACCACTCAATAGTGATTTATTAGTTAATCAATTAGAAAAATATCATATTAATTATTTATATAAAAAATACCCAAATGTTGGTCATGGTGTTGGCTTAGGAATAGGAACAACCGCAGAAGGCTGGGCTGATTTAGCGGTTGATTTTTGGCTTAAGAAATAAGGGCAATTTATCTGGAGTTTTTTTTAAATTACGTTATTATAGCGTTGTAATAATCTAAATGGATGTCATTTTACATAATGATTAATCACATTTATTTTCAAATAAGGAGAATTATGATGAAAAAGAAATTAATTATGTCTTTTCTTGCTTTAGCGGCGTTACCAATGATGTTAGCGTCTTGCAATTCCGCTAAAGATAACACACCAAAGGTGTTTTGCAAAGTAAATTTTATGTCTCTAGGAACTGTTTATAAATCCTTGCAAGTAGAAAAAGGTAAAACTATTACCGAAGATGTACCTGATCCAGTGAATAAAGGTTATGATTTCGATGGCTGGTATATTGATCAAGACAAAATTGAACTTGAGACTTATGTCGTTATAAATGATGCTACCCTTTGGGCCCATTGGGTTGAAAGCACAAATAACTAATTTAATCTAATAAACTAAATTCTTTTTATTTTAATAAACTTAAAACAAGTGTTCTTTTGTTGTGCTTCATTTTTTTTC
>CAVEYA010000098.1:0-2203 GCA_963619935.1 bacterium
TTTATTAAAATCAAATATATAAATAGAAGACTCAGGATAAGAAACAACAAAACTAGCAGACTGTTCAAAGCTTTCACCTAAATAGAAGCCTTTGCCAAAATCTTTATTTTCTTCACTGTATTTAGTAGATGGAATTCCTATTAAATCCTTTTTAGCACCATGAAATAATAAAACATGATCTTTCTCTAATAATGAATTATCCATTTCTTCCTTTAAACGATTTAGATTTAAGCCAGATTCATAAATCTTCTGATAAATTTTTTCTAAAGTTGCATAATCTGGATAACATTCACCTTTTTGCCATCTATTAAGAGTCATTCGTGAAACATTAAAATATTCAGCAATTTCGGTGTTGTTCATTCTTCGGATATCTTTAAGATATCTAATGTCTTTATTTAAATCTATTTTCATGTAACATTATCACCAAATAAAATGTAACACATGTTACAACCTATTTCAAATAATAAATTTTTAAACAAATTAGATTTTATTACTTTTTAATTAATATTAACTCTGGTTTACCAATTGTCACTTTTGTGTCTGATGGAATGGATTCCATTAAGAATACATTAGAACCAATTGTGACATTATTACCAATCACCACATCACCACCAAGGATAGAGGCTCCTGCGTATATTGTGACATTATTACCAATGGTAGGATGTCTTTTAACTCCTTTAAGTTTTCTACCCTCAGATAAAGATAACGCCCCTAAAGTAACGCCTTGGTATATCTTGACATATTTACCAATAATCGATGTCTCGCCAATCACTATTCCAGTTCCATGGTCAATAAAGAAAGGATAGGAGATAGAGGCTCCTGGGTGAATATCAATACCGGTTAATAAATGAGCTTGCTCTGTAATGATACGTGCTTGTATACGTAAATCTAATAAATATAATTGATGAGCAATACGATAATGAGTAATTGCTAAATAACCTGGGTAAGTTAATATTACTTCTTCTTCACTATCCGCTGCTGGATCGCTTTCCATAAAGAAAGATAAATCCTCTTTTAAGATATTTTTAATATCACTTAAAGAATTGATAAATTTATTTGCTTTATTATCATCACTATCAATAAATTTTAAAAATGATTCTTTAACTTTGTTAATATTATTTTCATGATGGAGATAGCTTTTACTTTCTTCTAAGAAGGTTAATATGCCATTTTTATTTACCATGTATATCGATCTCCTTTATCTGGGAATATAACTACAATATTTTGCCCACTTATTTCATGATGACTGGTATATTCAATTGCAGCTTGTAAAGCCGCACCAGAAGATATACCACAATCAATATTTTCCACATCCCTAATTAGTTTCGCCATTTCAATTGCCTTACTGCCTTTAACGGTTGTTACATCATCTAATATCTTTTGATCTAACACATTTGGGATAAAGTTTGCCCCAATTCCTTGAATTAAATGACTACCGGCATGACCAGCAGTTAATAAAGGCGATTCTAATGGTTCTACACCAATTACTTTACAATTAAATTTTTCTTTTAAATATTTACCCGCTCCGGTAATTGTGCCACCAGTACCAATACCAGCAAAGAAATAATCTACTTTATCTATTTGATTAGCTATTTCTGGACCAGTATGGAGATAATGTGCTTTCGCATTATCTTTGTTTTCAAATTGGCCAAAGATAAAGGCACCTTTATTTTCTTTAATAATATCATTGGCTTTTATTTCGCATTCTTTCATGCCGCCTTTAACAAGGCATAATTCACCACCTAATTTAGTAATCATATCCCTTCTTTGTTGTGACATGCTTTCTGGCATCACAATAATGACATGATATTTAAAAATAGAAGAAAAGTACGCTAAAGCAATACCAGTATTACCGCTTGTAGCTTCCACAATTAAGGAATCTTCTTTCAATATTCCTTTTTCTTGATAGCCTAAAAGCATTTGAAACACCGCTCTATCTTTAATGGAGCCAGAAGGATTACTTCCTTCCACTTTAGCGTATAGATGGTTTTTTGTTTTAAAGATATTTTCTATTTGAGTTAATCTCACTAACTTAGTTGGTTTAAAATAATTCTTATATTCCATAGCGATATTTTCTCTCAAAATCAATATTGTTGCAAATTATATGATAATGTTTTTAACAATCTCTTTTTCAATAACTTAATTCATATAGTACGACTAATAAAAAGAAAAAATATATATAGTTAATTAATGAATAGACTAA